>CALAKE010000534.1 GCA_937922775.1 uncultured bacterium
AAATGCCTACAAGCCGACGTTGAGCTTCGCTACTACGAAACTCCGGTCAAGGCGGAATACTCAGAGGGCTGGTGGAACATCGAAGTCGTCGGAAAAGGAACCCGGTTGACCATTCGGTGTAAGCAGTTATCGGCGGGTTCCACCGCTACTCAACCGACGCCGAGTGGCTCGTGCCCCATTTCGAGAAGATGCTCTACGACAACGCCCTCCTCGCCGGAACGTACCTCGAGGCGTTTCAGTCGACGGGCAACACGGAGTACGCGCGCGTCGCACGTCAAACGCTTGACTGGGTCTCGCGTGACATGCAGGGGCCCGAAGGCGGCTACTACTCCACCCTCGACGCTGATAGTGAGGGAGAGGAAGGGAAGTTCTACGTCTGGAGCCGACACGAGGTCGACGAGCGCCTCGGGGAGTCCGCCGCAGAGCTCTGCGCGGTCTACGACATCACGGCCGCCGGGAACTGGGAAGGCACCAGCATCGCCAACCTCAGGCGCCCAAGGAGGGAGCTTCTCGAGGACATTGCGGCACAAGCGGGAGTGTCGATCGATCAGGCCGAGGAATCACTGGAGCGGGCTCGGTACATGCTGCTCGAAGCACGCGAAGAGCGCCCACGACCCGGCCTCGACGACAAGGTCCTGACCGATTGGAACGGCCTGATGATCGGCGCCATGTGTGCCGGTTACCGCGTGCTGGGTGACCACCGCTACCTGGCCTCCGCACAGCGGGCCGGTGAGTTCATCTTGCGTGAAATGCTGCCCGCCGGCAGACTTCTCCACACGCATCGGGAAGGACGTAGCAGGCTGCTCGCCTACCTCGATGACTATGCCAACATGGTAGGGGCGTTGCAGGAACTGTACGCCTGTACCTTCGACGTGAACTGGCTCAGGCAGGCCCGTACCCTGGCTGACCAGATGTTGGACCTGTTCTGGGACGAGGCCGAAGCGTTGTTCTCGTTTACCGGCGCCGATCATGAGGCGCTGATCGCACACATGCGGCCCGGGCACGACGGGGCAACGCCATCAGGCAACGCGGTCGCTGCGACCGTCTTGCAGCGCCTCGCCACTCTGACCGGAGAAAGCGTCTACGCCGATCGGGCCCTAGCCACCCTGCGTACCTTCCAGAGCCAGATGGAACAGTCACCGTCGGCCTTCTCGAAGATGCTGCTGGCACTCGACGACTACCTACAGCAGCCGCGGGAGATCGCTCTGGTGGGTAGGCTTGATGACACGTCTACGAGGCAGGCGTTGAGCGACTTGTGGCGGCGCTACGCGCCGCATGAGGTCGTCGCGCTTCTCGATCCATCGGCCACGGATGCGGCGAAAATCGAAGACGAGGTGCCACTCTTGCGGGACAAGACAATGATCGGTGGCGTCTTGACTTTCTACGTTTGCCAGGACTACGCCTGCCAGGCTCCTACCACGGACCTGCATGAAGTTCTGGAGGCCAAGTGAACCTTCACCTCTCGTCCTCGGCGCTCGAGAATCAGGAGCGTCCGTGTCCTCCGCTCCCAAGAATCTCCCTGGCTCGCAAAAACACTGCATCCAGCATTTCTTCGGTCAGCTTGCCGGTGAAGGTGTTCTGCTGGCTCGGGTGATAGCTGGCCAATAGCCTGGGAAATCCTCCCCCTCGGCCACCCGCATCACCTGTGCCCAAGGGCACTTCCTGGCCATGACCGAATTTCGGCTTCGGCGATGGTACGGGGAAGCCCCGCTGGCGATAGATTCTCAGCACCTGGTCGTAGGCAAATTGCCCGAGGCAAACGATGACTCGGATCCCTTCTCCAGTGGAGGCGAGTAGGTCGATCTCGCCCTCGAGATAGGGGCGACAGTGATCACGCTCCTGTGGTGTCGGGCGGTTCCCCGGCGGTGCGCAGCGCACTGCCGCTGAAACGAACGTGTCGTCCAGTCGTAGGCCATCCCGCTTATTCACAGCCGTCGCTTGGTTGGCGAAGCTGGCGCGATACAGCGCGCGATAGAGCCAATCTCCCGAGCGATCACCAGTGAACATCCGCCCCGTGCGATTCGCCCCGTGGGCCGCAGGCGCCAATCCGACGAGCAATAAGCGGGCCTGTCGATCCCCGAAGCCCGGTACCGGCCTGCCCCAGTACTCCTGGTCCGCGAAGGCCGCCCGTTTGACCCGGGCCACATTTTCGCGATGATCCACGAGCCGGGGACAGCGACGACACTCGACAATTTGGTGCTCTACGTGGGACCAGGCCGGCCGAGCTCCACAAAACGTTTGTTTGGGAACCATGACACTCTCGAAATCGGGCAGAATGGGCCTGGAATGATATCGCAACGAAGGGTCGCCAGGTTGCCCTGTTGTTGCACAGATTGCTAGCCTGCCTAGCCATGGACTGGTCCACGATCCAATTCAATAACCTCGACTGGCAAGCCCTGTGGGTACAGACCCGCGACGTCCTGCTCCCACACTTGTGGCTGAGCGGGTTGACGCTCGTCACCGCTGCCGTGATCTACGCGGTGTCACGATGGGTGCTACGCATGGCCGCTCGCCATTTGACGACGCGAACAGAAACAGCAATCGACGACATGATCGTCAAGGCCGTGCGCCGTGCTGTGGCTCTGTCGATCGTGTTCTGGGCACTCTGGCGGCTGACGGGTATCTGGAGTCTCCCGAGTGCCGGCCGGTTCGTCGCCGCCATATGGCTAGTGGCCTTGGCGTTCCCCATCGGCACCCTCCTCGCTGATCTGCTCAGAATCGTCGAGGAGAAGCTCGCACCCAAGACCGAGACGACGCTCGACGACACGGCCTTGCCGTTGCTCAACAAGGTGCTGCGATTCGCCGTCGTTGCCGTCGCTGCGGTTCTTGCGCTCGACCAGCTCGGCGTCAACGTCACGCCACTCGTGGCAGGTGCCAGCGTCGCTGGCTTGGCGGTGAGCCTGGCAGCCAAGGACACGCTCTCCAATCTCATCGCGGGAGTGCTGCTCATCATGGACCGTCCCTTCCAGATTGGGGACCGCATCGAGGTTTGGAACGCCCCTCGGGAGACCTCCACATGGGGGGACGTTATCGAGATTGGCTTGCGAGCTACGAAGATCCGATCAACCGACAACTTGATCTTCGTGATTCCCAACAACGAGATCATGCGGCGTGACATCATCAACTACACGGGCTCGGGGAAGGACATTCGTGTACGCATCCCCATCCAGGTGGCCTATGACACGGACGCCGACAAGGCCAAGGAGATCATCAAGCAAGTCTTGGACGGCGTTGAGGGCATCAAGGAAGACCCCGCACCGCAGGTCATCATCCGACGCTTTGGAGAGTCCGGGGTGGGACTCCAGGTCAGAGTGTGGATATCCAACGCTAGGCGCCGGCGGGCCATCTCGGACGAGATCACCGACAGGGTGAAGGTGGAGTTCGACAAGAGTGGCATCGAGATTCCCTATCCCAAGCGGGATCTCTACATCCGGTCGATGCCGGAGGGCCTACGGATCGAGCCTCCAACCGAGCGAGGAGATATCGATGAATGATCCGGCCATGATCGATGACGCGTCCCGGAAGGGTGCGGTCAAAGCGGTCGAGCAGATCGAGTTGGAGCACTTGAGTGGAGCCCAGGACACGAGCATGGCAATCCTGATCGGCCCCCATGATGGAGCACCTAATTTCGTGATGCGGCGCATCGTTATGAAAGAATCTGGTGGCATGCCCGCGCACACCAATGCGGTGGAGCACGAGCAGTACGTGTTGCGAGGGCGTGCCCGAGTCGGAATTGCCGACGAGATCCACGAGGTCAGCGCCCACCATGTGGTCTACATTCCCGCCGGCACACCACATTGGTACGACGTGCTCGAGGCTCCGTTCGAGTTTCTCTGCCTCGTGCCCAACGTCCCGGATCAGGTGAAGCTCGTCGAGTCGGGCTAGCACGCGGTCTTCATCGAGCTCGAACCTGCACGCGCCTTGTCCAGACGTGCCTCTCCGCCTCCTCACGACGAAACGTCATGAGGAATGCGGGCTAGTCCTACTTGCCGACCACCGTCATCGAGAGAATGCGCACGGGC
>CALAKE010000535.1 GCA_937922775.1 uncultured bacterium
ATGCGTTGCAAGGACATATCGCCCGCCTGCACGGTGAGATGAGCGAGGCGCTTGCACATTTCCAGCGCTCCGTCGAACTGTACGAACAAGCGGGTGACCTGGTGCGGTCGCTGCAGTTCTGGGTGGATATTTACGAAGGGACCGACGACGAGCGCGTCGAATCCATTGCGTGGCAGCACATATACGACCTGAGGGTAACGCTGGATCTGCAACTTCTCGGAGCTGCGGTGGAACGCTTCCAAACGGAGCATGGGAATCCACCCTCCTCCCTGCAGGATCTGGTCGATGCTGGATTCCTACGCGGCATGCCGCAGAACCCGAACGGAAATCGCTACGTCTACAATCCGGTCACGGGGCAGGTCACGGACCCAGAAGCCGGCCAGCGCAGGGCCGCGCAGTGAGCTCGAGAGGGCTATGACCAGCAGCGAGTTGTTAGCCGAAGTACCTGTTGTCTATTTAGCAGCCGCTGCCGCGGCGTTCGGCCTCTGTATCGGCTCTTTCTTGAATGCTGCAATCTACCGATTGCCCTTGCATGTCAGCGTTTCGAAGCCACGCTCCTTCTGCCCGCACTGCAGGGCGACGATTCAGTGGTACCGGAACATTCCGGTGGTCTCTTACATCATGCTGGGTGGCCGATGCGGCGAGTGCAAGGAGCCGATTTCGATCCGCTATCCACTCGTCGAATTGGCAGTGGCCGCCGTTTTCGGCGTGTCGGTATGGCGCTGGGGCCTCTCGTGGAGCTCCCTGACCGCCATCGTCTTCGCCTGCTCCATGCTCTTGCTCGCGCTCATCGATGCCGACCATCGCATCCTTCCGAACGTGGTTACCCTGCCGGGCATTCTCGTCGGCCTGGCTCTATCGTTCGTCAACCCACGCGTGCTCTGGTGGGACGCGATGGTGGGCGCGGTTCTGGGGGGCGGCCTGCTCTACCTGGTGGCCTGGATCTACTTGAAGGTTCGCGGCCAGGAAGGGATGGGGATGGGCGACGTGAAGATGATCGCGATGATCGGAGCGTTCATCGGCTGGAAGGGCGCCCTGCTGACGATATTCCTCGGGTCCTTGATCGGTAGTCTGGTAGGCATCGTGTTGATTGCGATCAAGGGCCGCGACTGGGACTATGCCCTGCCGTTCGGCACGTTTCTGGCGCTCGCCGCGGTGATTGTCGACTGGTTCGGTGGCGAGCTTCTGACCTGGTACTGGGGGCTTTTCCCCTCCTTGTAGGCTCGACCGTCCACGGTGAGAAAAGGGTGGATTCGACCCCTCCCAGATGACTACAGTAAGTAACTGTAGGGAAGTGTAAACAACCGATCCGAGCTAGCCATGATGACTACAATCGCAGACCATATGCCGGCCCGCCGCCGGGCAGCCGAAAGAGGTTTTTCACTCATCGAGTTGATCGTGGTCGTCGGTTTGCTCGGCCTCGTGGTTTTGGTGGGGATGCCCGCGCTCGATGATTGGCTCGAGCGTTACCGTGTGCGCACCGCAGCCCAGAATCTCGCCGCCGATATGCAGCTCCAACGCATGCGGGCGGTGAGCCGCAACCATCCCTTCCGCATCACCTTCAGCGCGGGCAATAACGAATACGAGCTCGTAGAGTCGGATGGCGGCGGTGGATGGATCCAGGTCGATCCTCAGCCAAAGGTGTTACCACAGGGTGTGACCTTCAGCTCGACGCTGGGGGATCCCATACAGCTCTCGTTCGGCGGCCTCAACGATATAGCTGTCTTCCACCCTGATGGCAGCATCAACGATCGCCTCGCACAGGAAGATACGGTCTTCTTGACCAATATTCGCGGCGAGGCATTCCGAGTGGTCATCAATCAGGTCACTGGCAGGGTCCAGGTTCTCGAGGGCGAGGTATAGAACAATCTCGCCGGAGGCCTGACCTCGCGCGTCGCGTGTTCCCGAAGACCTGACGACCGACCATCCGAGGTTGCTTTCGATGGACCGGTGCGTCCGGCTTTGGCGTGACGCTCGCGAACTGCCGATCCCCTGAGTCATATCTTCCGGGCACCGGAATTCGTCTGCCCATGGCCATCTCAATAGGCAGGAGGTGCCACTAGTGAACGCAAGATTCCATCGGGGTTTCACGCTACTCGAGGTCCTTGTCGCCCTGGGGTTGCTGGCTGTCGGCGCGCTAGCGATCGCCGCCGCACTAGGAGCGGCCGCTCAGTACTCCGGCGCAGCCGCCGCGGCACGCCTCGCGCTTACCGAGGCCGAGGCAGTCGCGAATTCTGTCAGCATGAATGCGCTCTATCCCCCCGGGTGGAGGGATGTAGGCGATCCCGGTGCCGACCATCTTCCCGGAACAGCGGATGATGGGATTAGTCTCGGGCAGAGTGCCGGGCCCCCCTGCCGTCGCCGGATCACGCTGGCAGCGAGTGGCGGCGTGGAGTGGCTGTGGATCGAGGTCGACTGTGGGTCAACGGCGCAGGGCGGAGCAGCGGGGCCGAATGATCCCCGGCCCGGCGGCAAGCTGGGCGAAAAGGTCCGCCTGGTGACGGTCCGATGAGTACGGCCGCGATTCGGGATGGCGGCTACTCCCTTCTCGAGCTGATTGTCGCTGCTTGCTGCACGGCGCTATTGGCCGGTGCCGTGCTATCGCTGCTGGTTGGCAGCGCTCGTACAGAGCGCCGCCGGGCGCGGTCGCTTGACGCAGAGATGAGGGTGGACTCCGCGTTGCAGGCAATTTCTGCCGACTTGCGTGTAGTGGGTGTCGGGCTTGAAGGGGGTCGATCGGTGCAGCGGGGTGGACATGACACGCCAATCGTCGGGGCGCTTCCGAATGGCGGCATCCAGATTCTGCGTTCCCTGGGACCGGCGCTCGAGGTGAGAGCAGCGCTCAATGCAAACACCTATGAGGTTGGCGCGACGGGGTCTCTGGTGGCGGGAATGGAGGTGGTCGCTGTGGGGCAGCCTGGCCGCCCGAGCGGTGCGGCATTGCCAGCAGGATCGGTGGTGTCGATCATTCCCGGGAGCGGTTCTGAAATCGTGCAAATCTCGTGGGGAGCCGGTGTGGTGGCCTGGGGGCTTCCCCGGGCGTTGCTTCCGATCACCTGGCGAGAATATGCGCTGCGAGGTTTTAACGGTGCACACCAGCTACGCCGCCGTGACCGCGGCGGGTTCTGGCAGCCGGTGGTCGACGACCTCAGCGGCCTCGCCGTCCGCTACCTGATCGACCGGGATGGTGACACCATCCCGGACAGTGCCACGACTGCAGGTGCAGTCCCAGGTACAAGTGAGCGGCTCCTCTTCGTGCGCCTGGAGGCTCGTGCCGAGGCGGCCTTCGGGCAAGAGGTTGCCGGGAGCAAATGGGTTCGGGTGGAGCCGCAATGAGCAACTCGCCCCGCCCGGTTTCGTCGTCTCCCGCGATCAACCACCACTCCAGCGGTTCCGCTTTGCTGCTCGTCATCGGTGCAACAGCCGTTCTGGGTACGCTCGCTGCCTTGCTTCTGTCACTCTCGCTGCTGGCCTATGATGGGGCAGCTTTGCGAGTTGATGGTGCGCAGGCGCGCCTTCTCAGTCGGGCCGGCCTTCTCCAAATCGAGATAGAGCTCCAGGCCGGACGCGTCATTGTTCCCTCCAGCGGCATTGTCTGGAAGGGAACGCTGCCGCCCGCCCCATCTGGGCTCCAGCCTCTGCCGACGGCGCCGAACCCCCGGCTGGTTGGAACCCCGGGGAGCGGCTGCGGCTACCACGTTTCACTCACATGGGTCCTCGGGCCCGGCGGTAGGCCCCAGTCGGTGATTCTCAACGGCGTGTCCGGAGCAGCCATATTGGTCGACGCCCGCGCTTCGGGGTGGTGTGGCCGCGGAGTTTCGCAGAGCGAGGCCCGATTCGCCGTCGTGCCAGGGAAGATTGCCGTCCGGCTTCATTGAGCCGACCCTCTCGGCGAGGTAATCATGCCCGTTACACTCTCACCACAGGCTGCTGGCTGTTTGACCCCCTCGACAGGCCGGTGCTAGCATCGGATCATCCTGCGGGAGGACCCTGCGCAGCCGGGAAGACCCGCCTCTGCAATACCCGGAGCTTGCTCTCTTCAAGCGCTCCACTTCTCTTTCTGGGGAAATCATGGACAGCACTACTGGCAACGGCTCCAACGCCGTTCGTGTACTGATTTTGGGCGCCGCGGGGCGCGATTTTCACAACTTCAATATGTTCTTCCGGGACAACGCTGACTACCAAGTCGTGGCCTTCACGGCCACTCAGATTCCTGACATCGACGGTCGCAAGTACCCGGCTGAGCTCTCGGGCGAGCTCTACCCCGAAGGCATTCCGATCCACGCCGAGGACGATCTCGAGAAGCTGATTGTCGACGAGAAAATCGAGCAGGTCGTGCTTGCCTACAGCGACCTCTCCTACGAGACGGTCATGCACTTGTGCGCGAGGGTCAACGCTGCTGGTGCGGATTTCCGCCTCATGGGCACCGACCTCACCAGCGCCCCTTCGACGGTCCCGGTTGTTTCCGTCTGTGCCGTGCGCACCGGCTGTGGCAAGAGCCAGACGACGCGCCGCGTGGTGGAAGTCCTGCAGGGCTTCGGCAACAAGGTCGTGGCCATTCGCCACCCGATGCCCTATGGAGACCTGGTGGCCCAGCGTGTGCAGCGCTTCGCTGTACTCGAAGATCTCGACAAGCACGAATGCACGATCGAGGAACGCGAAGAGTACGAGCCGCATATCATGAGTGACGTTGTCGTCTACGCCGGCGTCGACTACGAGGCCATCCTGCGTGAGGCCGAGAAGGAAGCCGACGTCATCGTTTGGGATGGTGGCAACAACGACTTCTCCTTGATCAAGTCCGACTTCGAGATTGTGGTTGCCGATCCGCATCGACCTGGCCATGAGATCAGCTACTACCCGGGTGAGACGAACCTGCGCAGAGCCGACGTGGTGGTCATCAACAAGATCGACACCGCCGACCATTACGGAGTCGAGACGGTTCGCGACAACATCCGCGCCCTCAATCCCGATGCGACCGTCATCGACGGTGCCTCGCCACTGTTCGTCGAGGATGGCGATCAGATTGCCGGCAAGCGCGTGCTCGTGGTCGAGGACGGCCCGACGCTGACGCACGGCGAGATGGCCTACGGCGCTGGCTACATGGCAGCGATCAAGTACGGCGCGGACGATGTCGTTGACCCGCGTCCTTATGCCGTCGGCACCATCGCTGACACCTTCGAGAAGTACCCGACGACGGGCGATGTACTCCCTGCTATGGGCTACGGCGCCGATCAGACCAAGGAGCTCGAAGAGACCATCAACGCGACTCCTTGCGATCTGGTCATTATCGGAACGCCGATCGACCTGCGCCGGGTGATCAACATCGATGTGCCCGCCGTGCGCGTAACCTACGAACTGCAGGAGATTGGCATACCGACCCTCGACGTCCCGCTGAAGGAGTTCTGTGAGAAGAAAGGCGTCAAGACTGGCTAGTCGTGGCTGAGCATTTTCTGTCGCTAGCCGATCATCCCGCCGAGCGTCTGAGTTGGCTGCTCGGCGTGGCCGCTGAGGTCAAGGAAGCCCCCGCAAGGCACGCTGATGCCCTGCGGGGGCATTTCCTCGGGATGATCTTCTTCACCCCCTCCGCGCGCTCTCGTGTTTCCTTCGCCGTCGGTATCGCGCAGTTGGGTGGGATCGGCTTGCCGCTGAGGGAGAGTGACCTACAGCATCGCGATGGAGAATCGCTTGCAGATCCCTGCCGCGCGCTCTCCGGCTACCTGGATTGCTTGGCCGCCAGGGCTGCGGATCAGTCGGACCTCGAGGCACTGGCGGCTGCTGGCTCGATTCCGGTCATCAACGCAGGCTCTGATCTGCTTCATCCGTGCCAGGCGCTTGCTGATTTCTTCACTCTCCGGGAGGCCTTCGGAGGTGCCCTCGA
>CALAKE010000536.1 GCA_937922775.1 uncultured bacterium
GATGTAGGCGGCAAGGCCGGCACCCGCGAGGTCCGATGCCGGTTCGGAAGCTGGATCCACCTCCCCCCGTGGGCCACATCCACCGATTGACATGGCGCTGAAGATCAGAAGTCCGAGCGCGACGAGAGCGGATCCCCGAGCAGGGTCACTGAGACGACGTGGCATGCGAGCCTTCCAGGCAGAGATGTTTGGCGGGTGCGCGAATCGCTTCAGGAGCTTCCCTGCATGATAATTGAAGGTCGAGCAGGTCGCGGCGGATTTGTTGTGGGCCTGTCAAATCGATTCGTGCTCCCCTGCGACGAAATCGGAGACGCAGCCATGTCAGAAGGTGGTCCCGCCCGAATGATCTCGGCCTCGGCCATTTGTTATCTCCTGATTGTGCTGGCAGGCAGCGCCGGCCCGGCGTCGAGCGCACTGGCGACCCAAGCCGTCGGGGCCGCGGCGACGATCGACAATTTGTTTGAACAAGTACGATCGGCATACTCGGGCGAGAGGGCTCGCGAGACGGTCGCGTTCATGGAGTCTCACTGGCGCCTGCCCGGCAACCGCGGCTTCGATGCCAGCATCTATCGCGTCGCCGAGATCTTGCGGGAGGCCGGTTATGTGCCGGAAGACGACGCCACAGCGGAGGATTCTCTGACCTACCGGATCGAGAGCCGCCCGATGGACCGGCCGGCCTGGGAGCCCATCGACGCGAGCCTCACCATCGTCGGCGAGAGCGAGCTGCTGCTCGACTTCGCCTCGAACCGCAACATGCTCGCCATCTATTCGTTCCCCACGCCGGAGGGCGGTGTCGAGGCTGACCTCGTGTACGTTGGCTCCGGCCGCGCCGAGGACTTCGAAGGCAAGGATCTCGAGGGCAAGATCGTCTTCGGCGAGACCCGCGTTGGGCAGTTGTTCCGTGAGGCGGTGCAGCAGCGAGGTGCTCTGGGAGTCCTCTCCTACAGCTTGCCCGACTACACACAGCCCGAGGTCTTTCAGGATTCCATCGTCTTCAGCCGCGTGTCGCTGGATGAGGAGAGCCGGTCGTGGGGCATCTGTCTGTCGTACGCGGCCAAGACGGCCCTGCTGGAAGCCCTCGATGAAGGCCCTGTTCGCGTGCGGGTCGAAGCCGAATCCGACCTCTACGAGGCAGAAGAACTGACCATCGTCGCCGACGTTCGTGGCAGCGCCATTCCCCGGCAGCGTTTGGTCTATAGCGCGCATGTCCAGGAGCCGGGGGCCAACGACAATGCTTCCGGAGTCGGTGCTCAGGCGGAGATGGCACGGGTTTTGGCGCAGCTACTCCGAGCCGGCTTACGACCTCCAAGGCGCACGATCACGTTCCTCTGGGGCGACGAAATCAGCTCCACACGGACCTACCTGACAGATGACCCAGCGCGGGCCGAGGACGTCTTGTGGGGCATGAGCCTCGACATGGTCGGTGAAGACACTGCCCTGACAGGTGGCACATTCCTGGTCGAGAGAATGCCTGACCCCTCGGCCGTCTGGCCTCGAGGCGTCGACCTGCACACAGAGTGGGGCGCGGGGCGGCGGGGTCTGTCGCTCGACCAGATGGTTCCCCACTACATCAACGATCTCGCACTGGCTCTGTGCCGCCAGCAGGGAGAGGCGGCAGACTGGACCGTGGGCACCAACCCCTACGAAGGTGGCAGCGATCATGTGCCCTTCCTGCGAGCCGGTGTGCCGGCCGTCCTGCTTTGGCACTTCACCGACGCCTTCTACCACACCGACGGCGACCGTCTCGACAAGGTCTCGGCCACGACCCTGAAGAACGTCGGGGTGTCGGCCCTGGTCTTCGGGCTCGTGTTGACCTCCGCCGACGGCGCCATGGCGCGACACGTAATCGATGTGATCGAAGCGGCCGCCGTCTCCCGACTCGATGGCGAGCTCCAGCTCGGCCTCGAGGCCGTAGAAGGTGGCGCGGATGTGGCCGATCAGGTGGCCATTCTCGAGGCCTGGACCGACTGGTACGAGAAGGCGATTCTCACAGCTTCGGATATCGAGGTGGGCGGCTTGTCGCCCGAGACGTTTGCCGCGATCGAATCCGCAGCCGGCCGGGTAGGTATCAAAGGGCATGAAGTGACGACGAAGCGCTCGGCCCGGTAGGCGGGGGCGCGAGCCGTCCGGGACGGCGCACCGAAACGATGACCGAGAGCTCGTCCTAAAGCCGCTTCTGGAAGCGTAACGACGCCAGGGTCAGGAACCCGATACCGAAGCAAGCGAGGGCCAGGGCCTCCGGCCAGAGCACATCGATCCCCACGCCCTTCAGGAAGATGCCCCGGAGAATCGTGGCGTAGTACCGCAGCGGGATCGCGTAGGTGATGTACTGGATCGCCTCCGGCATGTTGTCGATTGGAAAGATCAGGCCCGACAGGTAGATCTGCGGCAACATGACGACGAAGGCTGTGCCCATCATGGCCTGCTGCTGGTTGTTGGCGACCGTCGAGGTCAACAACCCGAGCCCCAACGTGTTCAGCAGGAGCAGCATCGTCATGAGGATCAACAGCACCAGCGAACCGCGCAGAGGAACACCGAACCACATCACGGCGACGCCGGTGACCAGGAAGGTGATGATCAGCCCGAGCACCGCGAACGGCGACAGCTTGCCGACGATGAGTTGCCACGAGCGGATCGGCGTCACCATGACCTGCTCGAGCGTGCCGATTTCCTTCTCTCGCACGATCCCCATGGAGGCCAGCACCATGGTGATGATCATGAGGATCATCGCCAGGACAGCCGGCACGTAGAACCAGCGACTCTTCAAGTCGGGGTTGTACCAGACTCGGGGAACGATCTCGATCAGGCTTTGCTCCCCCGCCTGTACGCGAGTCGCCAGGAGCCTGGCGCTTTCGCCCTGCAGGATGCCGGTCGCATAGCCGAGTCCGAGGGAAGCGGCGGTGGAGTTACTGCCATCGACGATCACCTGAACGTGGGGCGTCTGCCCCGCAGCCACTGCCTGGCCGTAACCGGGGCCGATCACGAGTGCCATGTCGGCATGGCCGGGAACCAGCCAAGGCTCGACATCACCAACGGCGTCCTCTGTGCCCACGAGCTCGAAGTAGCTCGACGACACGAAGCTAGTGACCAATTCACGACTCGCGGCGGAGCGGTCCTGGTCGACCAGGAGCATGGGCACCGTAGCCACGTCGAGGTTGGCCGCGTAACCAAACAGAATGAGCTGCATGATGGGGCCTACTACCACGATCGGAATGATGCGCTTGTCCTGCTTGAGTTGCAGGAACTCTTTGATGATCACCCTCCACAGTACGTACACGCTCATCCCTCCTGACGCTTGAAGCGCACTGCCGCCAGGGTCAGCACGATGAGGGTGTAGATCGCCAGGAAGGCCATCTGATCCCAGAACGGGCTCAGGTCGGACCCCTTGACGATGATGCCGCGCAGAATCACCAG
>CALAKE010000537.1 GCA_937922775.1 uncultured bacterium
GAAAGAATGGATTGACCCGCTCTGACAAGCACGAGCCGGGCTCGCCTCAAACGCGAACGACGAGCACTGCCAGGAAACTGTCGACAACACGAATTCTATCACCGGCGCAGGGTGGGTCGAGGTCGAGGGCAGCATCCGGGAGGCGTCACCTACCCCCTGCTCCTCCAGCGGAACGGCGTCGAACTCCGGCAGTGTGCAGTGGTGCGCGGGCGGCGGTAAGCTTGGAACAAACGCTCAACAATCCCACTTGTGGCGGAAGACCGCCATCTTCCTGGAGAGGCGCACATGAAACGACGTACCCGACTCGGCTGGTGGAGACTCGAGACACAAAAGTTGGCCCTTTGGGGTGTGACCGCCGCCTTCTTACTGGTGCCCCTCGCGGCTCTGGGAGCTGATCCTCTCGAGCCTTCCGATGAAGCGAGCAAGGCGGCTGCTGCTCTCGCAGACCGGGCAGAGAGCGCGGAGCCAGTCGACACGGCTCAAACCCGGCCGGTGATTGGTCTGGTACTGAGCGGCGGCGGGGCGCGCGGACTTGCGCACGTCGGTGTGATCCGCTGGTTCGAGGAGCATCGCATTCCCATCGACTTGATCGCTGGTACCAGCATGGGGGGCTTGGTGGGCGGCATGTACGCCACGGGCGCCGATTCGGCACAGATGGAGGAGCTCATCGATTCGATCGACTGGGAAACGGTGCTGAAGGGCGACACGCCGTATGCGCAAAAGGCCTATCGCCGCAAAGAAGACGCGCGTCACGCGCCGAGCACTCTCGAGATCGGCCTTCGAGATGGCGTCAAGCTGCCGCTGGGCCTCGACGCCGGACATCAAGTCGGCTTGGTGCTCGACCGCATTGCCTTCCCATATTCCGGACTCGACTCCTTCGACCAGCTCCCAACTCCCTTCGCCTGCGTTGCCGTCGATCTGGAGTCCGGCGATGAAGTCGTCTTTCGTGACGGCCGGTTTGCTGAAGCTCTACGCTCGACGATGTCGTTCCCGGGATGGTTCGCGCCGGTGCGCTCCGGCGACCGCGTTTTGGTCGATGGCGGTGCGCTCAACAATCTGCCAACGGATGTAATGATCGAAATGGGCGCCGACATCATCGTCGCGGTGGACCTCGGCATGCAGTCTTCCGAGGAGGAGCCAATCGACAATGTGCTCGGAGTGCTCAATCGAACGTTGTCGGTGATGATGCGTCACAACACTGACCGCAACGCTGAGCTAGCTGACATGCTGATCACGCCGGATGTGTCGGGATACGGATTCACCGACTTCGCCGACGTAGACGAGCTCGTGGGCATTGGCTACAGCTCGGCCGCTGAGCTCGACGAGCAGATTAGTGAATACGCTCTGGGTGAGGAGGAGTGGGACGCGTTCCTGCAGGAGCGCGCCGATCGGCGCCGTGTCTTCGAGGCCACCCCGGAGTTCATCGAGGTTGAAGGAGCCACCGAGACGGACGGGCCCGCGGTGGAGGTCACTCTCGCGGATCATCTCGGTGTGGAGCTGGATCCCAACAGCCTCGATTTCGACCTGACCAACATCACGGGCTGGGGGCGTTACAACGTTGTTGGCTACGAGGGCATCGAGCGGGAAGATGCCGAAGGCCTCGAGATCGACATGCACGAGACCACGCATGGACCACCCTTTCTGCGACCGATCTTGAACCTGCGCGGCAGTGAGTTTGGAGATGTGCAACTCACGTTCGGTGGCCGACTCACGTTCTTCGACCTGGCGGGCAGCAACAGTGAGTGGCGGATCGATGCTACCTACGGCCAGCAGACCCAGGTTTCCACGGAGCTATTCGTTCGACTCGGCCACAAGGGCTTTTTCGTTGCGCCTCGTGGCTGGCTCGGTCAGGAAAGGGTGTTTGGCTACGATGACGGCGAGGCCGTGGGCGAGTACCAAGTCAGTCGTACCGGCGGCGGTGGCGACGTCGGCTACCTTTTCGGCCCGCGAAGCCAGCTCCGATTAGGCGTTGACATCGAGTTTCAGAAGACCAACCTCAAGGTGGGGGACCCGCGTCTACCGAAGATTGAGGGGATGGTGGGCACGGTTGTCGGGCAATGGTCCTTTGACGGCGCCAACAGCCCCATCATCATGACCCGCGGTGTTCGCGCCAACATCGCCGCGCGCTGGACCTTCGACACTCCTGACCTCGTCGGCGAGTGGGCTCAGCCTTTGCCGATTACAGAAGAGCCCTTCTATCAGGCGCGGCTCGATCTCTCTGGGGCACGCCACCTGGGCGGGCGGTTCTTCTTGCTCGCGACCGCGTCCGGCGGTACCAGCTTCGAGGCCTCTGCAACCTGGCTGCAGCAGTTCGAACTCGGCGGTCCCATGAAATTGGGGGCACTCCGGCCTGCTGAATTGCGCGGCAGTCATTTCTATCTCGGGCAAGCCGGGGTGCTTTGGGCGTTGGCCGAATTAGAGAACACTTCGCTGCTGGGCAAGTTCTACCTCACCGCCATGTATGAGATCGGCGATGCCTTCGAATCAAAATCCGACCCATTTCAGGACGTCACGTTCGGGATTGCCGGCGAAACACTGTTCGGCGGCGTGTTTGTAGGTGGCGCCGTGGGGGAGGACGGCCGCGGCGGGTTCTTCTTTGCCGTTGGGAGGATCTTCTAGGTAACATGCCGCTCCCATCACGCCAACTTAGGAAACCCTCACCGACAGATGGCGGTGTGTAGCTATCCCCCTCCACCAAAGAGGGCTGTCGGCAGCAATACCTGGGCCTGGACTCGGATCTGCCAGTCGGGGCCGAAATCCGGCTTCACGACGTTGTAGAAATAATTCGCCTGGACATTGAGCGGTAGGCGGCCGAGAGAGAGGACCTTTCCCGCGCCGCCGCCGAACGGGACGATCCACTTCTGGCCATCCTCGGCCTTCCAGTCCACATTGACGACGGGGGCGCTGTTGAGGTACCAGCCACCGCCGAGTTGATACACGATGAAGTACTGGATCAGCCCCTTGCTGTAGTCGTCCCGGTCCTCATCGCCGCCCACGGACCAGACATTGTTGGCTAGGAGCCCGAGCGTCCAGGGGCCCTGCTGGGCCAAGACCACGGCGGACGGCCCCATCCCCCACTTCCCCGACCCACGAACATCGCCGCCCGTGGGGAACTGGATCACCGGCCCGACACCCCACATCAGCCCGCTGCTGGGCGGAACGTAGAAGGCCGTGAAGACAATGTCGGAAAGGCCGCTCGAGAGGGACCCGGTTTCCGAGCTGAAGTCTGGCAGCCAGACGATGGGGATGATCGTACGGGTGATGAGCCTGCCGCCCGCCAGCGGCACTAACGGCTGGATGTTGAGGATGTTGGAGACGCGGTCGAACTCCCCGAATCCCCCGTTGACATTGTTCTGGAAGGGAATGCTGATCAGATCGGCGATCGGATTGGCTGTGGCCTGTGCCCGACCTCAGTACCGCTGCGGCACCTCGAAACGGAAGGATTCCTTCTCCGGCATTTCCTTGCCGCGAGGCTTCCGCTTGGTCAACTCAGGAGGCGTAAAGGGAACTTCCTCATAGGGAATCGAATCGAGCAAGTGAGCAATGCAGTTCAAGCGGGCTCGCCGCTTGTCGTCAGACGACACTCGATACCACGGTGCCCAATCCGAGTCAGAGGCCTTGATCATCTCGTCGTAGGCGGCCGTGTAGTCCCACCAGCGGCGCCAGGACTCGACGTCCATCGGGCTCAGCTTCCAGTGACGGAGCGGATCCTCGATTCGCCTCATGAATCGCCGCTCTTGCTCCTCCTGGCTGACATCGAAGAAGTACTTGATCAGCCGAACGCCGTCCTCGACGATGACTCGCTCCCAGGCAGAAACCCGGGCAAGGAACCTCTGCGCCTGTTCCTCGGTGCAGAAGCCCATCACGCGCTCGACGCCGGCGCGGTTGTACCAACTGCGGTCGAACAGAATGATCTCCCCGGCCGCGGGCATGTGAGCCATGTAGCGTTGGCTGTAGAGCTGGGTCTTCTCGCGGTCGGTGGGTGCCGGCAGCGCCACGACGCGGAACACGCGCGGGCTGACCCGCTCCATGATGCGCTTGATGACGCCGCCCTTGCCGGCGGCGTCTCTTCCCTCGAAGACCACGACGATACGCTCGCCCTCCTGCTTTACCCACTCCTGCAGCCGGCACAGCTCGACCTGGAGCTTGCCCAACTCCTTGTCGAAGACCTTGCGCGGCATCTTGACCAGGGGGCCGCCAGCCTCTGCCTCGCTGGCGGTTTCTTCGGGGGCCGCCTCGACGATCTGCTTCTCGTCGTCCTTGTTCTTGCTCTTCTTCTTGTCCTTCTTCCTGCCCCTCTTCTTGCCTTTTCCCATAGCCGACTCCAGTTCCTCGAAGACGGGGGCTCGCTCTACTGCCGTTTCGTGAGGGTCACTCCCTGTCGCACGATCGACAGGCCGAGCTGGCGATCGGCGGCAACCATGACCGCTTCGATCATCGGTTCCTCGACGACCTCCTTGGCCATCCACTCGACGATGAA
>CALAKE010000538.1 GCA_937922775.1 uncultured bacterium
TGGCAATTGGGCTGTTGCTCACGTTGAACGCGTCAGTCCTCGCCGGCCACTGGGCCTATGGAATCAGCTTCCTCAGTCCTCTGTTCATCCTGGGTGGCACGCTGTTCGTGCTGACGGTGGCTGTTCTCGCCGCCGGTATCCCAGCCCTACGCGCCACCAGAGTCGACCCCATCCAGGCGCTGCGCAGCGAGTGATCCCATGAAGGACAACGCACTTTCCTACATTGTCTTGTTCGGCTTCGTGGTCCTGCTCATCGTCGTAGCCCTCGACGTGTTCGCGCCGCCGGGCGGGCAGACGGAAGCGGGTGCAGCGGAAGCTGGACCTGCAGGTGCGCCTGCCATGCAGAACGACCTCGATCACGAGGTCGAGATGAGCGAAGGGGAGACTCTCCGGATCAATCTACGCCCCGGAGGCTCGATCCAGATCCGTGGATGGGACGAGGAGCGCGCTCGGGTCCGATTCTCGCTTCGTGATACGGATGCCGATGCATTTCGCTTCGAGGTCGAGCGAACCCGCTCCGGGGTGGAGGTGACATCCGAGCGGTTGCGCCGGCTGAACAACGTCAATGTGCGGGTCGAGGTTCAGGTCCCACGTCGGTGTAACCTCGAGCTGAGGACCGCCGGGGGTGGAATCTCCATTCGCGATATCGAAGGGTCGATCAGCGGCAGAACAGCGGGCGGTGAGCTGACGCTCGAGAACCTGATCGGCACCATCGAGCTGTCGACGGGCGGAGGGGAAATCTTCCTCGCCGACTCGAAGCTCGACGGCACCGTATCGACCGGCGGCGGCAAGGTGCTGGTGGAAAACGTCGAAGGAGACATCAAAGCTTCGTCGGGAGGCGGCGAGGTCGTCTATCGCAACGTGGTGACTCCGAACCACACGTATCCAGCGGATGCGGTTTACATCCGCAACGCGGGAGGCTCCATTCGGGTCGATGACGCGCCGGCCGGAGCCCACGTCACCACCGGCGGCGGCAACATCCGCCTCCGCTCCGCCGGAGGATACGTAAGGGCGAGCACCGGTGGTGGCGATATCAGGATCGACGCCGTTGATGGCTGGGTGGAGGCCGGCACGGGCGCGGGCACCATCGAGGTCACGATGGTCGGTGAGCCAGATGACGGGAAGCGCGATGTAACGCTCAAATCGGGGCTGGGCGACATATACCTCACCCTCCCAGCCGGCCTCTCCGCTCGCTTCGAGATCGAGCTGGCCTACACACAGAACAGCTCACAAAGATTCGAGATCCGAAGCGATTTCGACCTGATCGAGGAACGGACCGACAACTGGGACACGTCACGGGGTACGCCGATGAAGTACATCCGGGGGAGTGCGACCGTCGGCGGCGGCAGCAATCTCATCAAGATCCGCACCACGAACGGTGACGTGTATCTGAGAAAACAAGAGTAGTACGCATCCCTCCCCGTATCCGCAGGCAAAGCAGGGTTACAGGTGTGTGCTGGCCTGGTTGCGACGGAGTATGCTGGCCCGGGGGAGGGGCCTACGGCGAAAAGGCTCTGAGGCGGATCGATGGGCAACAAAGCCACTCGCGGCATCCTCTTGACCGTCTTGGCGGTCGTTGTCGCCATCGCCTTGACCTGGGCGTTCATCGTCCTGCCCTACTGGGTCAGCGGTCTCCTCTACGCGACTTACCAGAGCGACACGGCCGGCGACCTCCATCACGGGCCCCAAGACGAGGAATCCCAGCCCTACATCCACGCCCTTCACCTTCGCACCATCGGCTATACCAGCCTGGCGATTGTCATCGGCCTGATCGTGGTCGGCATCCTGGCGGAGAAGCGTGGGCTCGCGGTGGCGGGAGGAATTGCGTTCTTCCTCCCGGTACTGGGGCATTTCGCGCTGAGCATGTTCTTCCTTGCCGGCCTGGGATTGTTGCGTACGCTCTGGATGCCATTGATGGACGCCTCGTACGGCGCCTCCGGCGATGCGACCTTCGGCCTTCTCGGCCTCGCCGACATCATTTTCATCCCCTACGTCATCTTCGTGTACTTGTTGTCGTGGGTGGGGTTCGACGCTCGGGTCGCCACCGGCTACCTCACCATGGGTCTGGGTTTGTTCATCTTCATCCTCGGGATGCTCGCCTGGTTTGCCACCCACCTCGACAAGAAGGGGACCGCTGATTTCTGGATTTACCGATTCAGCCGCCACCCTCAGTACCTGGGTTGGATTTTGTGGTCGTACGGGCTGGTCCTCTACTGGATCCACGAAGGGGAGGGTGCGCATTTCAAGATCTCATGGGCCCTTCCCGACAGCTCGCCTTGGCTGATCGCGACCATGGTGATCATCGGCGTGGCGATGCTCGAGGAGATCAGGATGCGGCGCGAGCAGGGCGTCACATACGACGCCTATCGCGAGAGGACGCCGTTCCTCTTGCCCGTGCCCCGCTTCATCAATGGCATCGTTGCCGCCCCGATGCGCGCGGTTTTGCGCAAGGAGTGGCCGGAGGACGGCAAGGAGGTAGCGGTCGTCGTCATTTTCTACACCCTGATCCTGTTCCTCATGTCGTACCTGTATGGAATGGTCGACCATCTCGTCGTGCCGTTCGGCCGGCTGGATCTCTTCCCATATGCCCACGAGATCCTTGCCGATCGCCTGTAGCAACGAGATTCGAATCCTCACCCGGCGTCAACGGAAAGGAGCCCGAGAGGGACCGTTGGTGGCCATCGGTAGGGGCTTCACGGTCGATGACAGGCGTCTGACCGTTGAGGATGAAGAGCGGATCTGTTTTGCTGGATTCCCGGGTTGTCAGACCAATCTGAGGCGAGAGCATGCGGGCGTTCATCCAGGACCTGAGGTTCGCGGTCAAGGCCCTGTGGGGGAATCCCGGCTTCACCGCCATGGCGCTCCTCACCTTGGCGTTGGGGATCGGAGCCAATGCCGCCATCTTCAGTGTCATCGATGACGTTCTCCTGAGGCCGCTGCAGCTCCCTGAACCCGAGCGGGTCGTTCAGATTCTCGAGGCACCCCCACTCTCCAGGGGCGTCATCACCTCGACTTCCGTACCCAAGTACCAGGCCCTAAGGGACCAGAACGAAGCCTTCGATGCCGTTGCAGCCGTAAAGGCCTACCTCCATCCGAGCCTCTACCTCGAGGGCGCCGACCGCCCGCAGAGAATCACGGCGCTGGTCGCCTCCTCGCAGCTTTTGCCCGTCCTCGGAATCAGGCCCCTCCACGGGCGCGGCTTTCTTCCCGAAGAAGATCGCGAGGGCACCCCTGCCGTTGTACTGCTCTCCCATTCGTTCTGGCAACATCGCTTCGCCGGCGACCCGGAAATCGTCGGCCAGACTCTGGCCAGCATGCTGCCGAACACGCGATTCGACATCGTTGGCGTACTGCCCACGGATTTTGAGGTTCCTCCTCTGAGCCTCGCACCGGTGGGGCTCGGCAGCCGCGGCAGAGGATTCATGGAGCGGCCACAGTTCGACATCCTGATATCGATGGGTTACCT
The DNA here is from genome assembly GCA_937922775.1 of uncultured bacterium. Lineage (GTDB taxonomy): Bacteria > Acidobacteriota > UBA890 > UBA890 > UBA890 > CALAKE01. The sequence goes on from CALAKE010000538.1 coordinate 3,467, forward strand.
CGGGCGGAGAGCCTATGAATCATGGGGTAGCCGCCTGGTGGCGGTCTTGGCGCGCTTGCGACCCGGGATAACGCTGCAGCAGGCACAAGCGAATATCGACTCGATCGTGGCGAGAGTCGTGGAAGAAGCTCCCGCGGAGGACCCGGGCTATGGCTCCACGCTCGTGTCCTTGCCCGGGCTCATCCGGCGCGCCTATGGCACCGGCTTGTACTTCCTGTGGGCAGCCGCCGGGTTTGTCCTCCTCCTCGTTTGCGTCAATGTGGCGAATCTGATGCTGGCAAGGGCGGTGTCGCGACAGCGAGAGCTTGGTGTGCGCCGGGCGCTAGGGGCTGGACGGGGGCGCCTCCTCTCCTTACTTCTCGCGGAGAGCACCATACTGGGCATGTTGGGTGGGGCTTTGGGGCTGCTGGTCGCCCTGTGGGGATCCGGAGCGCTCGTGTCGCTGCTGCCGAGCTTCATCTATCGTCTCGACAGCGTTGAGCTCGACGGTCGGGTACTCGCTTTCAGCTTTCTTGCTTCCCTTGCTACCGCCGTGCTAGTCGGCCTCCTACCCGCCGTTCGGAGTTGCAGGCCTGACCTTCAGGAGACGCTCAAGGAGGGGGCGCGCGGCACCCCCGGAGGCCGTCTGCGATGGCTGCGAGCGCTGGTCGTCGCGCAGGTGGCGATCGCCCTGCTCCTGTTGACCGGAGCCGGCCTCATGCTGAGCAGCTTTCGCAATCTGACGGCGGTGGACACCGGATTCGATCGAGAGAACCTGATTTTAGCGGAGGTCGAGAAACTCCCCGGGCCCCTGTCCAGATACGAGGGCGGCGAGGCCGTCATGCTGATGAATCGCATCATCGAGCGAGTCGAAGCTTTCCCCGGCGTTTTGGCGGCGGCAGGCATCGACTACCCTCCCTTGGCGGGTCTGCACGTCTTTGTTGACTTCACCCTCGCAGACGGGCCGGCTGTGCCCGAAGAGGAGCGTGAGACCGCCATTCGGTTTGTGGTCTCCCCAGGGTATTTCGAGACGATGGAGACCAGGGTGGCAATCGGCCGCCCCCTGACCGAGGCCGATCAGGAGGAGCGGCTGCGATTTACCTACCCGGACGAGGAAACAGTGGAACGGCTGGAGGAGATGACCGATGCCGAACGCATCGATCTCCAGCGGCAGCAAGTCATTCCGGTCCTCGTGAACGAGACCATGGCGAGCCGCTACTGGCCGGATGAGAGCCCCCTTGGGGAGGGCTTCTATGTGGGCAATGTCGACCCGGAAGACCCGACCGGGCCTCTGCTAACCGTCGTCGGGGTAGTACCAGAAGTCAGAACCAAGCGCATGGACGAGGCGCCCTGGCCGCAATTCTACATGCCCGCAGATACGTTCTCGCGTTGGCTCGTGATCCGTACGAGCTCTGATCCCGAAACAATGGTCGGAGCGCTGCGAACCGAGATTCGGGCGGTCGATCCTGCTGAGGTACGGATGACGCGTGCGCAAACCATGCACGACTTGTTCCGCGCAAGCACTGCGGAATCCAGGAGCTTGACGATGCTTGTGGTGGGCTTTGCGGTGCTCTCCACTGCCCTCGCCGCGATCGGTCTCTTCGGGGTGATGGCCTACTCCGTCGCGTGTCGTACGCACGAGATTGGAGTGCGTATGTCGCTTGGCGCGAGACCAAGAGAGATCTTTCGCCTCGTCCTCGGCCAGGGGATGATTCTGGCGGCGGCCGGTGTGGGAATCGGCCTGCTGGGCTCGATTGTCCTCACCCGCTACATCGCCAGCCTGCTGTTCGGCGTCAGCCCGCTCGACTGGGGAACACTGCTGGGCGTTTCGCTGCTGCTCACGCTCGTCGCCCTTTTGGCCTGCTACCTGCCCACGCGCCATGCCAGCAGGGTCGATCCTCTCACTGCATTGCGGAGCGACTAGCGTCGCCGCAGGAGCGCCTGGAACTCGGGCTCGTCAGACAGGACCTGCAGGTACGGATCTTCTTCCAACCAGGCAGCTTGCAGGGTGACGATCTCATCCGCGCGTTGCAGCGCCTCGATCGCCCTCTTCTCGTCGCCAATCAACGCATAAGCGCGCGCGAAGCTCACCCATACGTTGAAATCCTCCTCTTTGATGGCGTCGGCAACCTGCAAGAGAAGCAGGGCACGATGCGGCTCTCCCCGTCGAAGCAAATCCCGCGGGCCGTAGAAGGCGGCGTTGACGAAGACCTTCTCGAGCAGGCGCTGCGCCGCATCGGCTTCGAGGGGGCTCGCAGAATCGGCTGCCTCGCGCTTGAGAGAATCGATTCGTAGGTCGCGCAGCACATCGGCGATTCGCGGCAACTCCTCCGCCGTCTGGATCTGACGCAGAAACGGGGAGAGAGCTTTGAAATAGGCGTCCGAGCGTTGTGCGAGCATCTCCCGAAGCTCGCCTCCTTCACGAACCTCATCGCTCTCCTCCAGAGCGACCACCTTCTGCATTGCTTCCTCGACATTGCGAAGGCTCTCGAAATCCTCGAGAACAACCTCGTGATCACTCGTAACGTGAATCGTCAATACGACGATTCGTTTGCCCGTGAGGGTGCAAAGATTGGCGACACGCTGCGTATCCGCCTGCCGGATCGCGCGCTGGTCACCGACGGCGCTGCGCTGCAAGTGCA
>CALAKE010000539.1 GCA_937922775.1 uncultured bacterium
GCATGGGCCGAGGCGCCTGAGGAGATGCCAACCAGCAAGCCTTCCTTCTTGGCAATGCTCCTGCACGCCGAGAAGGCCTGCTCTTCGCTGACAAGGAAGATCTCGTCGAGGACCTCTCGATCGAGCGTCTCAGGCACGAAGCCGGGGGCGGTACCCATGAGCCTGTGCGGGTTGAAGGTCCCCTTGGAGATGTAGGGCGACTCTTCGGGCTCGACGCCGACAAGCCAAACCCCTGGATTCTTCTCCTTCAGAAACCGGCCGGCGCCGCAGATGGTGCCGCCGGTCCCGAGCCCGGCCACCAGGATATCGATTCGGCCCTCGGTATCGTCCCACAACTCAGGCCCCGTGTGGTTGTAGTGGGCATCCGGATTGGAGGGATTCTGGTGCTGGCCAACGTAGAAATACTCGGGATGCTCGGCGAGGATCTCTTTGACCCGGCGCCGCGCACCGGCGGTGCCTTCCGCGGCCGGGGTGAGAATGAGATCGGCGCCCAGCGCCTTGAGGACCTGCCGCCGCTCGCTACTTTGGATTTCGGACATCACGAGAATGGCACGATAGCCCTTGATGGAAGCGAGCGAGGCGAGCGCCATTCCGGTATTGCCGCTGGTGGCCTCGATCAGCGTGCTGCCCGCCGCTAGATGTCCCTCACGCTCAGCATCCTCGAGGATCTGCAGCACCGGCCTGTCCTTGATGCTCAGCGGGTTCATCATCTCGCACTTGGCGAGGATGGTGTGCTCGGGCGCAAGCCGCTCGAGAGACAGTAGCGGCGTGTGACCGATCATCTCGCTGAGATCGTTGTAGGTCCTGATGGCTAGCTCCTCACTCGATCGTCAACCGGCTCGATGGTCGTCATTTGACCAGGAAGGCGCCAAGCAGCCGGGCAAATCCAATCCTCAAGAGGGCTCGGCCTCGAGCAATTGAGCCACTCCGGCGGCAATCCACTCTGGCGTGTCCTCGTGGGTAAACAGGAACCTGATCGTCCCCTCACGGTCGATCAAGTATAGATAGGTTGTGTGGGCGTACAGAGGACCTGCGGCCGACTCGCTCTCCTCGATGTAGTAGTCCCCACCGTACTGCTCGATGGTGCGGTCGATCTCATCCTTGTGGCCGGTCAGGCCGATGGCGTTGAGCGAGAAATAGCCCAGGTACTCGTCCAGCTTGTCGGGGGTATCGCGCGTCGGATCGACGCTGACGAACAACGTCAACACCTCATCGCCGGCCGGCTCGAGCTCTTTGTACACCCTCGTGATCTTCGACAACGTGGTGGGGCAAATGTCAGGGCACGATGTATAACCGAAGAACAGTAGTCTGATCTTGCCGTCGTGGTCCGAGAGGTTGAACTGCTGTGAGTGGTGGTCGATCAACGAAAAATCACCGCCCAGCTCATACTCCCGCAAGGAAGGCGCGTCTTGCTGGTATGCCTTGGCCTCGTGAGCGTGCTCGGGTTCCGGATCTTGGCCACCACACGCCTGCAGGAAGGGAGTAGCTAGCAGGAGGGCTGCGGAAAGGGCCAGAGGCATGGCCCCGCGGGGAGCACATGGTTGCCGGGTGGACCGGTTGGAGGATCGCATCCTGAGCTCCCTAGCGCTTCTTCACCGGCGCGCTCACTGTGAGATTCGCGCCGCTCTCGAAGATCAGATTCAACTCGACGGTGTCACCCTCTTTGACCTCCCGGGTGAGTCCGATCAGCATGATGTGAAGGCCGCCCGGCTCGAGCGCCACCTCTTCGCCGTGACCAATCAGGATGCTGTCGACCCTCCGCATCCTCATCATCTCACCCTGCTTCACCATCTCGTGGAGCTCGAGATTCTCGGCAACCTTGGATTCCACTGACACTAACTCCTCTTCGACGTCTCCCTCATTCGAGATGGTCATGTAGGCGGCGGTCATGCTCTGGCCGGGCATGGCCTCCGCGACCCAAGCTCCCTGGGCCGAGAGCTGGTCGCGCCCGATCGCCTTTCCATCAGTGGGAGAAGCAAGGGATATCCCTTCCGAGACCACGACGAGGACAATCAGCGCTGTGAGCAGTCCGGCTTTCTTCATCTGTCTCCTCCTCCTGGAGGTTGTTTGCCATCCTGGTGCCCAACCACTGCGGGAGGCCTAGTTCCCCCACCTCACATCACCTACTGATGCTGCAGGGAAACGATGTACTGGGCTATGAGTGTTCTCTCCGATTCAGAGAGATGCAGGTATTGCGGCATCTTGGAGCTCGCGCCTCCGACGCCTGCGGCAATCGTATCGGCAATCTCGGCGACCGAGGTACCTTGCTTGTAGGCAGAGGGGTCGCGGTAATCGCGCGGTGGTGGCTCAATCGTATGGGCGAGGGGCCCTTTGCCGCTGCCGTCGCGCCCATGGCATACGCCACAACCGTTTTCCATGTAGAGATCCTGGCCGGCAGCGATCGTCTCAGGCGAGGTGTCGACCGCGATTCCGCCACTACTGCTCCCATTTTGGATCTCTGGGTCTGTTTCGGCCGGCTGGCCCTGGCAGTAAACCAGAGTGATCGCCATGCAAGCCATGATGACGCTACGACACCACAAGCGGGCCGGCCGAATCAGGATACCCATGGAATTCGCTAGCTCGACGCCGCGCTCAGCCTCTCCGCAACGTTCTTCCAGTTAACGATGTTCCAGAAAGCGTCGACATAGTCGCCGCGACGGTTCTGATAGTTCAGATAGTATGCATGCTCCCACACATCGAGCACCAACAGAGGGACAACACCCCACTGTCCCAGATTCTGATGCTTCTCTGCCTGCAGGACCTGCATTCTCCCTGAAACCGGCTCGTAGGCGAGGATGCCCCATCCCGAACCCTCGACGCTGCGCGCCGCCGCGCTGAACTGATTACGAAAAGCTTCGACGGAGCCGAAGGACTCGGTCAGGGCGTCAGCCAGCTCGCTCGGGGGCTCCCCACCACCGCCGTCGCCGGCCGGCGCCATGTTGGTCCAGAAGACTGCGTGCAGGAAGTGACCGGACCCGGCGAAGGCAGCCTGGCGGCTCCAGTGCTTGACCAGCCCGAAGTCGCCACTGGCACGCATTTCCGCCAGACGAGCCAGAGCCGCATTCAGTCCGCGAACGTATCCGGCGTGATGAATGTCGTGGTGGAGCTGCATCGTTTGGGCGTCGATGCTCGGCTCCAGCGCATCGTATGCGTAGGGAAGGGGCGGTAGGACGTACTCGCCGGCGCCGGCGTCATAGCCGGGAAGCTGAGTTGCGGCACGTGCGCCGGCCGTGCTCGCTGCATTGCTGAACCCCGCTGAGGCCAGGATGGCACCCCCTGTCAGGGCCCCGGTGCCCACGAGAAGATCACGACGGTTGACACGGTTCACGGCGGCACTTTCCTTCATTCGGAGCCTCCCTTTTCGACTTTGCTCTGAAATGGACGATCGAAGCGAGGAATCATTCTTCTAAATTGGAAACCTGCACGCTACCACTCTCGTCCTATTAGATGTGCCGCCTGCAAAGGAGGTCACAGAAAACCGTGGCAGCTCCCCTTCCCATCGCTCCCCGCGATGAGCCATGGACACACTTCTGCGTGATCTTCGTTACTCGGCGCGGACTCTGCTGAAGAGCCCGGGATTTACCGCCGTCGCCGTTCTTTCCCTGGCGCTGGGCATCGGCGTCAACACCGCCATCTTCAGCCTCTACAGCGCAATCTTCTTACGAGCGCTGCCGGTGGACGCCCCTGAAGAGCTGGTCGAGGTCTACGCCAGTGATGGCGATTTCGAATTTGGCCCGCTCTCCTACCCCGACTACATCGACCTGCGCGACCAGACCTCCGACGTCTTCAGCGGGGTAGTCGCCTACGACTTCTCCATCGGCGTCTACGAGCACGACGACGAGAGCGAATACCTATACGGAGAGGCCGTCAGTGGAAACTACTTCTCGTTGCTCGGCATCGATGCCGTACGCGGCCGCACCCTCATCGCGGGTAGCGACGATATCCTGAGCGCCCCTCCTGTCGTGGTCATCGGCCACCAGACGTGGACTAGCCACTTCGGCAGCGACGAGGACATCCTCGGTCGTCCATTCCGCGTGAGCGGGGTCGAATACACGATCGTCGGGGTCGCGCCGGAGGAGTTCAAAGGCCTGCTGCCGATGTCGGCCGCATATTGGGTGCCGATCACCCACGATCC
>CALAKE010000540.1 GCA_937922775.1 uncultured bacterium
CCAAACGACGAAGGTGAACGTTGTGTTCCATAGAGGCTCGGATGACGGCGTAAACCGAAGCATCATCGGGTTGCCAGTCGGCCCCCCAGGCGACCTGCAACCACGCCAGTGCTTCGGCCGCGACGCGCCAGTCATCATCACCGAGCATCCCGATGGCCTGGACATCGGCAACACTGCCCGGCGCTTCCCTCAAGCCACGCAGGGCCATGGCCTGCACCAGTGCGCTCGGGTCATCGAGAAGTCCGACCAAGGCCGGTTGTGCATTGGGATCGCCCAGCCGGCGTAGGGCGTGCGCCGCTGCCAGTCGAACACCGGCATCCGAGGATGTCAGCGACTCGAGTACTGGGCCCGAAGAGGCGCCCGGCAGGCGCCACCATGCCGAAAGCGCAGCCGCAACCAGACGCGGAGGAGATGCCTCCGCACGCCCCAGCAAATCCTCCAGGATGGGGAGCGCGGACTCGTTCGCGAGCATCCCGAGCGCCCAAATTGCCTGAGCAACCACCTCGGAGCTCGGATCGTGCAGCAACTCCACTAATACTCGGGTCGCTTCGCTCCGCAGGGCAGCCGCCTCGTCCGCCAAGATAATGTCCATCTCGATCAGGCCAACGCCAAAGGCCGCCAGCGCGCGCACTCTAGCATCGGGATCCGAGCACATCTGCAGGAGCCGACCCAGACCAGCCGGGACTCCCACACGACCGACCGCCAACGCCGCACGGGCTCTGACAGTCGGATCCTCAGCCTCGGTCAGACGGAGTAGATCCTCGGACAGATCGCGCCGATCTTCTGCCCCTAGCAGCACTGCCGCCGCGTCCAAATCATCGGGGAGGCCCAATGGCAGCTCGATCGGTGCCGTCGAGGCCGCCAGCTCGCCGCGCGTGGTCGACTCCTGACGGCCGCTCATGTCATCGCCGCCTTCCCCAGCAAACCCGGCGGCGGTCTCACCTGACCCCACGGCAATCATTAGGAACGCCAGAATCCACTTCCGGACGCGCATCGAAGAATGAGCCGACATCAGAGAATCCAGCCCGAAACGAGAGCGGTGATCACGGCGAGCGGAACTACGAAGCGGACCCAGAAGAACCAGAGGCTCGTCCAGCGGGGAATGTTCCCATCGTCGTCGCTGAATTGATCGAGCGCTCCCTTCCGCCCTAACCCCCATGTCAGAGCTGCGAGCGCTACGACGCTGCCAGCCGGTTGCATGGTCGATCCCCAGATGAGATCACTTTGAAAGAGATAGTCAACAGAGAGTGTAGCGGGCAGACCGACAATCACGAGGCCCCCGCACAATATCCAGGCAGTTCGGCGCCGCGGCCACCCAACGGTCTCAGTGAGCGAGCCAACGAGAACCTCGACCGCAGCCACGCCGGAAAGAAATGCCACGCAGCCCAATCCGACAAAGAAGACGAAGGCGAACACCATTCCGCCGGGCATGGCTGCACAAGCGGCAGGCACCACCTCGAATAGAAGGGCCGGACCGGCGTCGGGAGACAGACCTGTGGCGAAGACCGCCGGCATGATCGCCAGACCCGCAAGCAGGCTGGCGGCCACGTCACCCCCCGCAGTGGTGAACGCACGCCTTCTCAAAGATCCCCGTTCCGGCAGATATGACGCGTAGATCACGAAAAAGGTGCCACCGAGGCCGAGCGAAAAGAAAGCCTGCCCGACGGCCGCCAACACCGCGCGAGGTGTGACCGCACCCCAGTCGGGGTCCAGGAGATAGACAACCCCTTCAATCGCGCCAGGAAGGGTCAGCGAGCGAACGGCCAGAAGGAGCATCAGCACAGCGAACAGCGGCACAAACACCCTGCTGACTCGCTCGATCCCGACGCGCACGCCTCTGCCCACGACCTCGGCGGAGGCGATCGCCACGAGGGCAGCACACAGAACCTGTACGGGCCACTGCGCTTGCAGCCTGGAAAACGTCTGCGGCCCGAAATCGTTCATCATGCCCAATATGTTGCCGAGGGCCATGACAACGTAGGCGAGGATCCACCCCACCACCACGAGGTAGTAGGACATGGCCATCGCAACACCGAAATAGAGAACCCCGCCGAGGAACCGTCCGGCAGGTAATCCAGCCTCGGCGAAAGCCGTCAGGGGCCCACGTCGCGTATGTCGCCCGAGCGCCAACTCGGCCATCAACGCCGGCACGCCGAACGCGGCGACGATTGCCAGATAGAGAATCAGAAAGGCTCCGCCACCGAAGAGCCCCATCATGTAGGGAAATCGCCAGACATTGCCGAGCCCGACCGCGACGCCGAGGAGCGCGAGCGCCGTCCCCCATCTGGACGAGAACAGTTCCCTACCCATGCTCAACTCTCACGAAAAACTTGTTGACAGATTCTCGGAAGCCGATATGGTGGGCGCTGGCTCGGGTGAACGCCCCGGCCGAGCGGCCACAGAGCCGTGGATCCGTTGAAGGCAGCGCGAAGGCGGAAGCTGCTGAGGCCTCGTGCCGAAGCGGTGGAAGAAGAAACGCTGCTGGAGGAGAAGCGAAACTCTGGAGTTGGGAGGCCGATCGCGGCGAGCGCCCGAGCCACTTTTGTGCCCTGAGCACGTCGGGTTCGGGGCCTCAAGAGCTTGCCGACAGTAGGTCAGCAATCCGTTCCTCGAGCTCGCCCTCCTCGCCCCTCACGTAGCCGTACTTGCGCCATACGATGTGGCCATTCTCGTCGAGGAGGTATGCGGTTGGTGTTCCCATGATGCCGTACTGTCGAGCCACGCCGGACGTATCGAAGGCCGTGGGCACATCGAAGCCGTTTTCGGCGTAGAACTCCTCCGTGCCCGCGTGATCGTTGCTGACCTCGATGGCAACCATGCTGAATCCTTGGTCACCATACTTCTCGAGAATGGCGTCGAGGTGAGGAAACTCCTCACGGCAGGAAATTCACGTGGGTGACCAGAAGCTCACGAGAGTCGCCCGATCGAGAATCTCGCTGAGTTGAACGGTGTCGGCGAGGTATCCGGGCAGAGTGAATCCAGGGGCCTCCACGGCACGCGAGGCTCTCTCCTCTGCCAACCACTCACCGAAGTCACCCGCCTCGCCCCCCAGTGCCTCGTGCATGTATTGCAGTGACTGCTCGAGCTGCGGGGAGTCGTTGATGAACGTGGTTCGAATCAGCCAATCGGTGCCGAGCTCCGCTTGCCCCGCTTGATACAGGGCCCAGCCCAGTCGATAGGCCAGGTCGGACTCATGCGGCAGCTCGAGGACGTCGCCGCCTGACAGCATGATCGCCTTCTCGTATGAGGAGGCGGCGCTGGCGGCGTCTCCAAGCTGCGAGTGGGCCTCCGCCGCGGCCACCTGGAGCTGAATGATGAGTTGTGCTCGCGGGTATTCCTCGATGAACGCGGCAATCAGGGACAAGCTCTCTTCGGGCGTCGGCGCTGCCTGGATTTCACCCATCCGTTGCATCGCAACCGAGCTGGTCAGCTCGCCCGCTGCCGCACCATCTTCGGTGTCGTCGGAGGACGGCTCGAGTCGGTCCCACGACTGGCAGGCGAGGCACGAAACACACAGCACGACGGCCAGCGCCGAACCGACATTTGCTCGCAACAGGACTCCGAATGACATAGTGATCCAAGCCAGGAATTCAGGGGATTCCCCCGCCTTCGGGGTATATAGATGCAAACACGCACCGCGGGACGGCGCAAGACGACAGCACGAGGAAGTGTCGCGAATCTGTGATAAAAGAGACGAATGCTAGAGCCATCGCAAGCCCCCCTGTTCGCCCCCCGAATTCACGTCACCCGACCGCTGAGAAAGAAGCGGCGGCGAGACGAGCTCATGCAGCGGGTCGATGTTTGCCTATGTCACTTCCCCGAGCTCGCCGATCGCAAGGTCACGATTGGCATCACGAGGGTCGCCGAGGGCATCACGGTTTTCGAGGACTTCACGGTGCGATTCAATCTTCGGGGTGGAGTTCCGAGCCACTACACCATTGGTCACGAGCTCACCCACTTGCTGCAGGCGCTGCGCCTCGTGCCCCACGGCGAGGTGCAGTGCGATATCTGGACGCTCGCGCGGGGACGGATCTTCTCCGACGAGGCTCCCTGCTACCTGCATCTCCCAAAGCCGATTCGACGGAACTGGCGCCGCTATTCGGCTCGGGTTCGATACCTGTGTGAACGTGCGATCAGTGAACGTAGCACCCGGCGCACCTACATTCACTGGCTAAAGCAGGAGCTGGCGAGGTTGGGTGCGGCCGAGGAGCGAGCTCGGGGCATTCAACGAGTCGCGGCTGGGCGCTAGCCATGAAACACCCCGGCGACCCGTTCAGATGTCTGAGAGACTCACGGGCTCTGGTATCGGCACCAGTGGCGGCGCAGCGTTGGAGCCCGACCCGGTCAGCAGAAGGGCGACCCGATCCTCCGTCCCGATGGTGCCGTTAGCGAGCAATCGCTGGAGACCCGCCAGCCCTGCGGCTGAGGCCGGCTGAACGAAGCGGCCCGTCGCGGTCGCAATCAGAGCCTGAGCCGCGAGAATCTCACCGTCGGATACTTTGACCGCCAGGCCTCCTGTCTCGCGCGCCCACCGCAATGCCCGCGCACCGCTGGGGGGCGTTGGATTCGAGATCGCACCCGCCACCGTCCGAGCCGGGCCGACTTCCATGGGCACATCCATGCCGTTTTCCCAGGCGGAAGCAATCGGCGAGCAGCCATCGGCCTGCACCGCCACCAACCGCGGCGAACGCTCGAGCAGTCCCCACTTCACAACCTCACGGAAGCCCTTGCCAATCGCCGAGAAGTTGCCTCCACTACTGGTGGGTATCAGGAACCAGTCCACCGGTC
>CALAKE010000541.1 GCA_937922775.1 uncultured bacterium
GGCGACAGAAGATGCCTCGATCTCGCGCACCATCTCCCCCGCAGCGTCGAGGACAGAGAGCCTTACAGCGGGATCCATGTCGCTGGTGGATTGGTCGAGGAAATATCGGATTCTGGCACCGTAGGCTGGATTCGGCGCCGCAAACTCGGCAGCGGCATAGCCTTCCTGGTTGGACCGATTGAAGATCGTCGCGCGGCGTGTGGGAAACAGGTAGGCGTCCTGTCCGATCGCCACGGTGAGGTGCTCCAGGACGCTGACGTCATCGAGGATCCAGATGCCTCGGCCGTGCGTCCCGACTACCAGATCGTTATCCCTCGGATGCACGAGGATGTCATCGACCGGCACTGTCGGCATGTTCAGCTTGAGCGATCGCCAGTTCTCGCCGCGGTCAGTGGAGGAATAGACCCCCACCTCGTTGCCGAGGAAGAGCAGATTCCTGGTGCGTGGGTGTTCGTAGACGATGTTGACCGACCAGTCTTCAGGCAGGCCGTTGACGATAGCCCGCCAGTCCTCTCCGTAGTTGTCGCTGACGTAAACGTAGGGGCGGTAATCGTTGCGGTCATGACCGTCGAACGTGGCAAATACGGTGCCCTCGTCGAAACTGGAGGCCTCGACTCGGCTCACATAGGTATTGCTCGGGAGGCCCGGCATATCCTGGCTGATCAGCTGCCAGCTCGTACCGCCGTCGCGTGTTACCTGGAGGTTGCCGTCGTCCGTACCGACGTAGAGCAAGCTCGGGTTGATGGGCGACTCAGAAATCGTCGTAGTGTTGCCGTAGGTCGAGATGCCGTCATTGCGCGAGAGCATCTGGCCGGTCGGTAGCTGGCCCATGATCTCGATCTCTCGCCGGTCGATCTGCTGGGTCAAATCCGGGCTGATGGCTTCCCAGGTCTGCCCGCGGTCGGTGCTCTTGAAAATGATATTGGAGCCTACGTAGATGGTCGCAGGATCGTGCACGGACATCTCGATGGGCGTGTTCCAGTTCCACCGATGGCGGCCACTTGCCTCCTCCTCGTCGGGCACCTCATGACCGGGCCTGGTTCGGAAAGCCGGGCGAATTCCCGTGCGCTCGAACGTGCGCAGGTCGATGCGCGACATGGCGCCACCCTGTGACTCTGCAAAGACGATGTTTGGGTCGTTCGGGTCGATGCGAGCGTAGAATCCATCCCCACCGCTAACGGTGAACCAGTGCGAGTTCATGATGCCTCGCCCCGAGTAGGTGGCGCTGGGCCCACACCATGTCGAGTTGTCTTGCAGGCCCCCACAGACGTAGTAGGGGTCGCGCATATCGACACCGATTTCGTAGAACTGACCAAGCGAGAGATTCTCGAAAGCTCTCCAGTTCTCGGCCTTGTCGTAGGTGACATCGACCCCGCCGTCGTTGCCCAGGATCACGTGGTTGGAGTTGTCCGGGTTGACCCACAGGGCGTGATGGTCGACATGCACTCCGGGCACACTCATCTGGCGAAAGCTCTCGCCGCCATCGTCGGAGATCATCAGGGGGACGCCGCCGAGATAAATCCGCTCCATGTCGTTGGGATCGACCCGCACGAGGCTGAAGTACATTGGTCGGGGGTTCGTCGTGCCGACCCGCTCCCAGGTGTCGCCGCGATCCATCGACCGGAAGACGCCGCCCTCCCCTCCCAGGGCATCGACCACTGCGTAAACGACGTTGGTGTTGCTGCGATAGATGTCCAAACCGATGCGACCCTTATCGCCTTCCGGGAGTCCTTCGGTCAGCTCGGACCATGAGTCGCCCCCGTCCATCGTGCGATAGATGCCGCTACCCGGACCGCCACCGTTGAATCCGAAGGAGGTGCGCCGGCGCTGGTACATGGCAGCGAACAGAGTGTTGGGGTCGGAGGGATCCATGACCAGGTCGATGGCACCGGTGTCGTCATCGATGTAGAGAACCCGCTCCCAGGTGTCACCGTCGTCCTTGCTGCGATAGACACCGCGTTCTGAGTTGGCACCCCAAAGCTGCCCGACTGCAGCCACATAGACGATATCGTTGTCGATGGGGTGGATGACGACGCTGCCGATGTGGCGAGTTTCGTAGAGGCCCTTGTGCTCCCACGTTCGCCCGCCGTCCAGGGAACGGTATACGCCGTTGCCCCAAGGTGAGCTCTGGCGGTTTTGTGGCTCACCCGTACCGACCCAAACCAGGTTCGGGTTGGTTTGTGAGATTGTCACGGCGCCAATGGAGGAGGTGGCCTCATCGTCGAACACGTGCTCCCAAGTAGCGCCGTTGCTCGCGGTCTTCCACAGTCCGCCGGTAGCGGTACCCACGAAGAAGATCGCCGGGTTGGCCTCAACAACCGCCAGGTCGGAGACCCTGCCGCCCATGACCGCCGGTCCGATGGTGCGCCACTCCAGCTCGGACAGCAAATCAACGGGGTGAGCATCCTCCTGGAGCGTGACGGTTTCCGACATGCTCGGGTGCGTGCCGAGCACTCCGTCATCGAGATCGGCCACGGCAGGTGCCACCAAAAGGGGTAGCAGCGGAAGAAAGAACGCAAGCCAGCGGGCCTGGTGCGCAGGGAAACCCGATCGTGGACGCGACATCGACGTACCTCCTGCCAGTTTGAACCTCGGAGTGACGCGCTCTTCCACCTCAGCGATCGCTGCCGGCCTCCTCACACAGAGTGCCGGTAGTCCGCGGGGCGAGGAGCGTTTCAAGACTCTACTCGCGAGCCCGAGTCGTGACAACGGACCCATATGGCGACCCATCCCGTGACGTCAGACGAGCTTGCAAGGCGACGAGAGAGTTTGCTTGCAGGGGGGCCTCATCACAGCGGGCTTGTTCGGGTATCCTTGCCATCTCCCCTGAACCTCTTCAGATGAGGAATGTGGAATGCGTGCTCGATGGCTTCTGTTCGGTGTCGTCACCGTTGTCGCTGCCTGTCTCCTGCCCTTGGCCCCGTCTGCGGCCGTTGGCGCGGAGGGGGCGCAGGCGGATGATGACAGCAAGGTAGAGATGATTGTCGTGGAGGGCGAAGGCGCCGACTACTGGCCACGTTGGCGCGGGCCATCGGGGCAAGGCTATGTCAAGGGGACTGGATATCCCGACACCTGGTCGGACACCGAGAACGTAATCTGGAAGGTCAGCGTGCCCGGGACCGGCAACTCGTCGCCGATCGTATGGGCTGACCGAGTCTTCCTGACCACCGCCTACGACGGCGGCCGGCGCATCTCATTGATCAGCTTCCGCCGCTCTGATGGCGAGCAGTTGTGGGAGACGTTCGTTCCGCAAGGGGGCGTCGAGCACGTGCATGAGAAGAACGGCCATGCCTCCGCCACGCCGATCACGGACGGCGAGAGAATCTACGCCTCATTCGGAACACACGGAGTGATGGCGGTGAGCTTCGACGGTGAGGTGATCTGGCACAAGGACTGGGGCGAGCTGAACAACTATCATGGCTCCGCCGGCTCACCCATTCTCTATGGTGACAAGCTGATCATCTATCAAGATCACCGTGGCTCCGACACGCTGGGATCATTCGTGGCCGCGTTCGACAAGAACACCGGTGAGACACTCTGGTGGCAGGACCGTGAGGCGAGCACAGGGTGGGGGACACCGATTCTCCTGAGTACCGGCGACCGTGACGAGCTCATAGTCAGCAGCCAGCGCCGCGTCTACGCTTACGATCCGAACAGCGGTGATGAGCTCTGGACCGCCGAAGGTAACCTCTACGAGGTCATCCCGACGCCGGTCGTCGGGCACGGTTTGGTCTTCTGCTCTTCAGGGAGGGCAGGGCCGACGTTGGCGATCCGGCCTGGTGGCAGCGGGGACGTGACCGACACCCACATCGTTTGGAAGAGCCCCAAGGGATCACCGTTCGTGCCCTCGCCCATCATCGTGGGCGAGCAGATCTACATGATCAATGACATGATGAGCATCATCACGAGCTTCGAGGCTAAGACCGGCGAGCTGATGTTCCAGGGACGACTGGGGCAGGCACGGCGGGAGAGCTTCTCCGCTTCACCTGTTCACGTTGACGGGAAGATCTTTTTCACCAACGATATCGGCGAGACTTTCGTTCTCGAGGCGGGACCGGAGTTCAAGTTGCTGCACGTGAACGACATCGGCGCCCGCATGCTGGCCTCTCCGGCGCTCGTGGATGGCACCTGGTATTTTCGGACCGAGTCTGATTTGTTGGCTGTGGCGAATGGGTCATAATGGGGGCCGCCCCCGGGCTCCCCTCGCGCCCCTCGGTGCTACCTGTCCCTCCATCCTGAGTTGTCATGAGACGATCGAATTCGAGGCTCTACGCTGCTGAACGAGTCGGGGTCGTGGCCTTGCTGCTGGCCGTTGCCGTGAGTCTGGGCGCGGCAGGAGTCGCCGGTGCTGTGCCTCTCGAGCCTCAACGAACTCAATCAGGGAGCACCACAGAAGAGCGAAGGGCCCTGCGTGAGGCGAAGATGGCCGAGGTGGCGCCGCCAGAGAAAGATGGTGTCGAAAAGGGTCTCGACTGGCTCGACGATGGGAGCTGGCTGCCGAAGATCCGTGCCGGTTGGCATGGCTTTACTCCCACGCTCGGTGGCTTTCCGAGCGGCTCGGGGCAAGCGTTCGGCGTGCTGTGGAAGAAGATCGGATTGGGTACAGACTTCCCCGACAGAACCACCCCCAACCGAATCGACATTAACGCGCAGGCGGCTGCCAGCTTGCGTGGATACCTGGTCGGGGCCGCTGATTTCAATGTCCTGCGCCTCGGTGATACTCCCCTGAATCTCCAGGTTCGCGGCGGCTGGCAGCGGAATTCACAAGAAGACTTCTATGGGTTCGGCATGGACAGCGAGCTCGAGAACCGGACCAACTATCTACTCGAAGGAGCGACGGTTGGCGGTGCCGTCTGGTGGAATGCCCCCGACTGGCTCTACGTGGGTGGCGTGGTGGGCGGCGTGGACCTCCTTGTTGGGCCAGGAACGGACCAGCGCTACCCACCGACCGACGAGATCTTCCCTCCCGAGGAGGTCCCCGGCCTCGATGAGCAGGGGAGGTTCATCAAGTACGGCGCCTTCGCGGCCGTTGACTGGCGTAACCAAGGTGCTCCCTCGAGCGGTGGTCTCTACACGGTGATCTACAACTTCTGGGACGACGTCGATACTGATAGCTACGACTTCGGCAAGCTCGATGTCGACCTGCAGCAGTACATTCCGTTCGTCATGGGCAAGAGGGTCATCGCGTTACGTGGCAAGACGGTGCTCACATTCACCGATGGGGACCATCAGGTGCCCTTCTACCAGCAGCCCCTGCTCGGCGGCCACCAGGAGCTGCGTGGCTTCAACTACGCGCGCTTCACCGACTTGAACTCTCTGCTGCTGACTGCCGAGTACCGTGCAGAGGTCTGGATGGCCATGGACATGGCTATCTTCTTCGATGCGGGCAAGGTGTTCCATGAGCACAGCCAGCTCAACTTCAAGGATCTGGCAACAGACTACGGCTTTGGGTTTCGCTTCAAGACGCCGCAGTCGACCTTCCTGCGCGCCGACTTCGTTTTCGGGGGAGAAGGCTTCCATTTCTACGTCGTGTTCGACGACGTCTTCGATCAGCTCGCGGTGTTTCAACGTGTTCTCAAGAACGTTCAGTAAGGGGCTCACGCGCAGCGGGATTGCGGCGCTGGTTGTTTTGGCCGCGCTTCTGACCGCTGGGCTGCCGGTGCTCGCTTACCAGGAGGCTCGCGGACGATTCAACCGTGATGATCCGATCTGGGTCGATCCCGACACTCTCGACATCGAGCAACCCGAGGAGTACGGCGTCCTGCCGTACTACGACGTCTATGAGAATCACTTCCTCGATCGCGGCGAGCCGGACGCTGGCCGAGCCGTGAACATCAACACCCTTGGCGAGGTACCCGATTCGAGTTGGTTCACCAACCGAATAGGACGGCGGGACCTCAGCGTCGATGATCTCGTGGCGGGGCCGAACCTCACGGGCGGGCCTGCTCCGGGAAGGTGGCAGGTCGTCGGCCGGCCTTCAGGTGGGGTGACTCCCAAGTTCACCATCGAAGACGCCGAAGGGGCGCGTTTCCTCGTCAAGTTTGATCCCGACGACAATCCCGAGATCAGCTCCGCGGCGGAGATGGTGTGTGCCCGCTTCTTCTGGGGTTCCGGCTATCACGTTGCCGAGGGGTACGTCGTCGATGTCGATCTGGACATGCTCGACATCCCCCCGGGAACGACGTTCAAGAACCTCGTCGGAGAGCGAACTGAAATCACTCGCGAGGCAATCGATCACTGGCTGGTCAACGCGCCACAGAAACCAGATGGGACGTATCGAGCGCTGGCCAGCAAGTTTATCGATGGTCAGTACGTCGGCGAGTTCCGCTTCTACGGAACGAGGTCCGATGATCCCAACGACATTTTCCCTCACGAGAACCGCAGGGAGCTTAGAGGTTATCGGGTTCTTTCCGCGTGGCTGAATCACGACGACTCCCGTGCCTTGAATACATTTGATACCTACGTCGAAGAAGATGGCAGTCGTTTCATCAGACACTACCTGTTGGATTTCGGATCTTGCCTGGGAAGCGCAACGGTGGGAGAGAATCTGCCGCGCGGGGGAAACGAGTACTTCCTAGAGGGGCAGCATTTCGTCAAGGCGTTCGCCACGTTTGGCCTATGGACGAGGCCTTGGTTGCACGCGGAATTTCCAGATTATCCGGCGGTAGGGAACATCGAAGGTGACTACTTTCGGCCCGAGTTGTGGAAGCCCGAGTACCCGAACGCGGCCTTCGCTCGCATGGACGCAGCCGATGCGTTTTGGGGGGCGCGTATCGTTTCACGCTTCAGTGACGAGGCGATCCGCGCCATCGTCGCGACCGGCCAGATCAGTGATCCGGAGGCGGAGCGATACCTGGCCGACACCATCATCAAGCGCCGCGACAAGGTCGTCGCTTTGTGGATCGCACAGACGAATCCACTCGACGAGGTCGTGGTTGCGGGCAACCGGGGCGAGCTGCACTTGAGTTGGGACAACGCCGCCGTACGACTCGGTGTCGCCTCGGATTCAGCCAGCTACGCGGTGCAGTGGTCCACCTACGACAATCGCGACGGTAGCGGTGAACCAGTTGGAGTTGAGATCGACACCGATTTGCCTCGGGTGACGGTTCCTGATGACGCATGGGGCCCTGCTGACGACTTCGGCTACCGCTATGCGGAGGCGCGAATCTCCACGCGGCATGCGGACTTTCCCCACTGGCAGGCTTCACTGATCGTCACTTTGCGCGACCGTGGCGGCGAGATCGATGTTGTCGGCATCCTGCGTCCGCGCGAGTGGCCGAGCTAGGCCGCGCGCGGCAGGTGCAGATCCCACCATTCCTTGGCGCGGGCACTGTCCCAGCACTCCGGTAGCTCACAGGCGGCCAGAGCGGCTGACAGCTCTTCAGCGCTCTGGTAGCGGTCGGCGGGGTCCTTCTCGAGGCACTTCAGGATGACTCTCTCGAGATCGGACGGAACGTCGATCTCCTCCGTGCGCTGCGAGGGCGGCACGGGGGCAGTCTTCACATGCTCGACGAGGACGGCAACAGGAGTGTCGCCCTCGAAGACCTGCTTGCCGGTCAGTAGCCAATACCCGACGCATCCGAGGGCATATAGATCAGCCCGGCCGTCGACCTCATCCTTGCCTACGGCCATCTCCGGGGCCATATAGGCTGGTGTTCCGCTGGTCGTGTCCTCCGCTGTGAGTTGCAGGGGAACATCCTCAGCCGCGGTGCTCGACACGAGGCCGAAGTCGAGCAACTTGACGTAGTCGTACGACACACCGAGCTGGCATGCGTAAATGTTCGCCGGCTTGACGTCACGATGGGTGAGCAAGTTCCGGTGGGCGTCCGCCAGCGAATCGCAGGCCTGCCGCAGCAAGTACACGGCCCGCTCGCCTGGGAGGGGCCCGAAGCGCGTCACCATGGACTCCAGATCGAGGCCATCCAGATACTCCATGGCGTAGAAGAACGTTCCGTCCCTGGCCACACCGAAGTCGTAGATCTCGACTGTGTGAGGTGAGCGCAAGGCCGCCGTAGCCTTGGCCTCCCGTTTGAAGCGCTGCAACATGCGGCCGGCGGAGGCCTTGTCGTCGGTGTCGATCATCTCCTCGCGGATCAGCTTCACTGCGGCAGGGCGGGCCAGGGTCTGGTGCCGAGCGCGCCACACCTCGCCCATCCCACCGTGGCCGATCTTCTCCTCGAGGTCGTACATGGTCGAGAGGCGGGCCTCGAAGGCGGTGTGAAAGAAACGATCTACGACGTATGCGGCGAAAACCGCTAGTACGGCGCCCAGGAACAGCACGACCATGCCGTTGATCCACCATCCGGAATCATCGATCCGGGCCAGCGCGCCGCCGAGCTCCGGATGTCGGGCCCAGAGGATCCCCGCCATTGCGAGGGGAGTCGCCGACAGTGGCAGCACCACGAACGCGGCTCGCATCGCAGTGTTGGGAATGGTGATGCCGTACGTGACCGTCAGCAACAGAAAGAGCATGAGGGACCAATTCCAGCCTGACAGCAGTAGCCCTGAGTCATCGAGGGCGAGGATCGCCCGCAAAGAGTGGAAGCACTGCACGGCGAGGTACGTGGCCGCCATCGCGAAGACCGCGATCTCGATCGTGCGAAGCTGCGGTAGAGAGAGGTTCTTGAGCAGGGCCAAGAGCCCCATTGCGCCTCCCAGTCCAATTACGAGCAGAGCGATGCCCAACGCGGTTGGCCCATGCGCCAGGACCAACGAGCGCAGCAAGGCCGCCGCCGCCACGACGAGCATGGCTCCCGTAACCATCATGAGCAGCAGCCTCAGCAGAATCTGCTTGGCTTGATTCTCAGCGCCCTGACCGGGCAGCAGCCCGCTTTCGGGTCAGAAGAGTGCTGCCCTGTCGCCCTGGTACATCCGCTCGCTGCCTGCAGTGCTCAAGGTGAGCCTCGAGTTGGAGAGTGGAGACGACTCCGAGTCTAGGTGGTCGTTCATCTTATGCCCTTCCGCTGACTCAGGCTACGTGCGGGCTTCCACCCACGCCGAAGGTACAGGGTCAGGGCTGTGGTCTGGCCAACGCCGGAGAGCCGGGCGCGGGAGGGTGGCCGGACGCCGCCGCGGCTTGAGCCGAGGCTGATCCCGTCGTTAGATGGGGTCTGGAATCATCGATGGCTCGTGGCCGCGCGAAGAGGAACCTACCCGCAAGGAGATCACCATGCTCCACAAGCACTCCCGTCCCCTGCTTCTGCTCGTTGTTGCGCTGATCGTCTCTTCGGCCACGGCGGTGGGGCAGTCGACAGTGACCCACCCGATTGCGCAGCAGTGGCTACAGACACCGGCCGAGCGCGCCAACTACCAGCAGGGGGGGACGCTCTACGAGCCACTGATGGAGTTCGTGTATGAGCTCGAATCGCGCTCAGAAGTCATGAGCGTCATCAAGCTCACCGAGACGCTGATGGGACGGGACGTCGTACTGGCGGTGTTGTCGAACCCGCCGGTTTTCAAGCCCGAGGATTTGGCCTATTCCGAGAAGCCGATCGTTTTGATCGTCAACAACGTGCACGGTGGTGAGGTGGCGGGCAAGGACGCAGCCATGGAGATCATGCGCGACCTGGTAATGGGCGACTTGCGCCCACTGTTGGATGAGGTCGTTGTCCTCGTGGTGCCGACCATCAACCCCGATGGCGCTGAGCTGCAGCGGCGGACGAACGAAGAAGGATTCGACATGAATCGGGACTACATCAAGCTCGA
>CALAKE010000542.1 GCA_937922775.1 uncultured bacterium
GGCCAGACGGCACCATTGTTGTAGCTGAGAGGCTCGTACAGAGCACTCTGACGCGACAGCATACGCGCTCCCCAGTCGGCACCTATGCCGCTGCCGGCGAGCTGATCCAGGGCCCCGCCGACCGCCGGATGCAGGTCATCGAACACTCGCTGCCAAAGACCCCAGGCCATCCAAACCGACGGCTCGGCCTGGCCCAGCCCGTCACGAAGGATGGCAAAGTAGATCTCGCGGCCCTCGTTGTCGAGAAAGCGCTCGTTGGCCGCAGCTCGCGCCTTCACCCAAGCGTCCTGGGCAACCCGGGCGAAGTCGGGCTCGCCGAGCAGGAGCGCCAGCTCGCCAGCGGACTCGGTGGCCATCGTCCATGTGGCCGCAAGGTACACGTCGGTCAGCACTTCCCCGCTACGCAGCGCTCCGGTTTCTACGGCGGCGAGGCCAGCGAGCGTGTTGTCCATCAGGCCGTCGCCGTCCTCGTCGGCCGAGGCGCAGTACTCGTAGGCCTTCTTCACCGATGGCCATATCTCTCGGGCAAGGTCCATGTCGCCGCTGATGCGCACGTAGTCACGTGCAGCGCTGATGTAAAGAGGCGTGGTGTCGGCGTGGTAGTAGCCGTAGGGATAGTCCTCGAACCAGTTGATGTAACCGGCTCCCTGCGACAACTCGTGCATCATCTTGCCGTCGTCGCGCTGGCGGTCGCGCAGGAAAAGTAGTGATTCGCGCACGGTTTCGAAGTCGCCATAGGCGGTCATCGCCCACATGTTCATGAAGGCGTCGCCGCCGAAGAACCAGCCGAACCCCGGTCGCTCCGTCGTACCGGACCGTCCGAGACCCGCGATCAGGCCGCATCCGAGCTGCGGGTTGCAGACGAAGCCCTTGTCCATGGCCACCTTGCCCCACTCTAGGGCCAGATCGAGCCGGTCGTCGGGGCTGTCGATGCTGACGTATTCCTCGCGCAGCTTGCGGTAGTGCTCGAAAGCCTCGAGATACAGACTCTCGGTGGACTCCAGCATCTCCTCGTAGGTAGCCTTCGCAGCCTCCAAACCCTCGACACTGGCGGCGATCACGATTGGCACCAGGCCGCTGTGAGCATCCTCCGGAGTCACCCGTATCGTGAACTCACTGGGAGCGTCTGGCAGGTTGTGGGCGGGTTGTTGCGGCGGCTGAAGCCCTAACGGCGAGCCCACCAGGGCGGCATGTTTACGGCTTCCTTCGCCAATAACGAACGCCCTCAGGTTGTCATCCCAGTAGCTGTACTGCCCCCCGAGCCCGGCAGGCCACATGAGCCTGAGGTCGACACGAAATTGCACCGTCACCGTGACCGTCTCGGAGGCGTCGATGTCGAGCAGTACCAGCCCGCCATTCTCCTCGAAGGGCACCAGCCACGTGGCATCGACAGTGAAGGCCGCGTGCGAGTAGCGCACGGTGGAGGTCTCGGGACGTATCTCAACCTCGCTCGCCAGATTGTCCGCCGGGATCGGGCGATTGTACGACTCGATGCCGAAGCCGAGCTCGAAGTCATGCAGGACCTTTAGCGGGTAGACCCAGGCCTCGAAGCCACCACCCTCATCGCCGAGGAAAGCGGCCTTACGACCCGACGCTTCCATATATCGGCCGGGCTGCGCCGGCCCACGCAGGGCGATCGGGTTGGCGAGCAGGTCGAAGCGTGGGATTGTGCCCTCGGCTTGCGCAGCAGCGAAATTAGCGGTTCCCGTATCCCCATCCGATGGGCGCGACAGCGGCGCCATGATCACCAACAGAAGAGCCCCGGCAAGAATCCAGCGAGGCGTAAACCGGGAGGAAACACGCATGAGGACTCCTCCTGCCTATTGAGAGCGGTCGATGAGGGGCGGGCAGGATAGTATCTCAGAAACAACCTCAGGTGAACTTGCGCGCGAGTCGGGAAGCGGCCCAAAGTGGGGACGAGATGAACGGATCAGACTCACGCTGAATGAGCAGAGACACCATTGGCTGACGCGGTGGATCCCCAGCCCGTATTCGAACGCCCCTGGGTGGAGGCGCTATCGGTCGTGCTTCTCTTCGCCCTGCTCGGGGTGCTGGCAACCTGGCCCATCGCCACGGATCCGGCCCATCTCTCGGTCCAGAAGCCGACCGATAACGACTTCCGCTTCAACAGTTTCGTGATCTTCTGGGGTGCGCACGCCCTTACCACCGATCCCCTCAACCTGCACCACACGAACATGTTCTACCCGGAGAGGTACACGTTCGCCTACTCCGACATTCTGCTCTCCCACAGCGCCCTGATGCTCCCGGTGATTCTGCTAACCAGCAACCAGGTGCTCACCTACAATCTCCTGCTCCTTCTCTCGATGAGCATCGGCGGCCTGGGCTTCTATCTGCTGTGTCGTGAGCTGACGGGAAACCGCATTGCGGCACTCGCGGGGGCGCTGATCTTCATCTTCAACCCGATACATTTCGCCCGCCACGTGCAGATCCAGATGTTCGGGGACCACTGGATGCCCTGGTTCGCCCTGGCCTTGCTGATCTGGCTGCGGCAGGCCGGAGAGGATGACGCTACTGCGCCCGGATCGTGGAAATGGCCGGCGGCGGTGGTCATCTTCTTCTGCCTGAACGCGCTCAGCGGGGCACAGCCTGCATTGTTCGGCGCCATCATCGGTGGCGCGCTGGTTCTCTACTACGGCATCACCGGTCGCCTTTGGCAGAACCGACCGTTCCTGCGCGACCTCGTGGGTATGGGCATTGCCTGCTTCGTGCTCTTGGCGCCGATCTTCTGGCCCTACGCGTTCATTGAGAAGGAGATGCTCGGGCCACGCACCATCATGGATCAGCTTCTGCGCACCTCCGCCGCCCCGGCGGACATGTTTGCAGCAGGATCCCACCTGTATCGCTGGGTCGATGAAACGCTCGGCTGGCCCTCGGAGATCTTCGGGCGGCCCGCCCGCAGCTATTTGTTTCCAGGGGTCATCCCGCTATTGCTGGCGGTTTTCGGATTTGTGGGCAGTATGGCCCTTTCTGGCGGGGAGAACAGTCACGGCAACAGGCTCCGAACCCGCGACCAGCTCTTCTGGCTGATTTTGCTCATCTTCGCCTTTTGGCTGGCGCTCGGGCCGCGTGCCGGCCTGTATCTGGTTATCGAGAAGCTGCCGGTGCTGCGGCTGTTGCGCGTGCCGAGCCGGCTGTTCCTCATACTCTCGTTCGCGCTTTCGGTGCTCGCGGCATTCGGTGTCCTTCGAATATTCGAGAGCGAGAAGCTCTCCCGCAACTCGGTCCGCGCTCCCCTGCTTTGCGGCCTCGCGCTGCTATTCGCGCTCGAGGCCACCCATGCACCGATGACGACGCACCCGTTTGTGCCCGGCCCAGAGCCACGCCACCAGTTCTTGGCGGAACAACCTGGCGACTTCGCCGTCGTCGAGTTTCCGATCGACCCGCACAACTACACGCTTTCGACCCGGCAGATCTACAACAGCGTTCACCACTGGAAGAAGCTCTTGGTCGGATACAGCGGATTTCAGACCAAGGAAAACGTGGCTCTATTGGAGCGTCTGCAGGCCAGGTTCCCGGAAGATGAATGTCTCGACGAGCTGCAGGAGCTCGGCGTGAAGTATGTGATCGTGCTCGAGGCTCGTTATGGCCCCGGCCACCTGAGCGCAATTCGAGAGCAGCCCGGCCTGCGAGAAGTTCGGCGCTTTGGTCAGACGGGCATCTACGAGGTTCTGCCCCGCTGAGCCGGCGCCTACTCGAAGCCCGATCCGCCTACGAAGAGAACTGGACGTCCAGGATTCGCAGGTAGAGGCCGAGAAGGCGACGATCTCCGGGATCGGTGCCGAGATCTGCTGGAGATATCCCCCTAGGTGCATCGACGCCCAGCACATAGAACCACTGGCCCTGCCAGCGGCGACCCGACCCCGGAGCGAGCCCCAGAACGATGGGCGCACCGGGTCTTATCAGACCTCCGCCGCCGTCCGTGCCGAGCTGAACCGTTGCGTCCATCTGCTGCAGGCCCGAGACCTCGACGGTAATCGAGGCAACAGGGCGGTCGCTCGACACGTCAAGGAGCACGCCCTGCTCCCCCTTTACCCAAACCCCGTCGGGATCCGTCCATGCCTGCTCGATCAAGGTGTTTGCCCTCCAGACCGTGAGGTCTTCGTAAGCACGCGGCCGGTGTAGTTGCGTCACTGGCACGAAAACACCACGGATCACCAGCACCACGGCGAGCGCGACAAATACGAGCTGTGCAGCCCGATGGGCGATCGTCGGCTGGCGGTCGCTAGTGGCGGGGATCGGTCCGGAGATCTGCGCGCCCAGTTCGGCGCTTTTGGCCGAGAGCCACAGGAGCAGACCGACGGCGGTCGCGCCCATCAGCCACAGGATCGAAACAAGCCACTGCGGCTCCTCGATATGGACCCAGAGTGGGAACAGTTTCCAAAGCGGCAGCCCGGGGGCTCCATAGCGCAGTAGAAGGAGCGAGTGTTGAACGCCGAAATCGTGATAGAGCAGGTGGGGCTGTGCCATCAATAGCGCCGTAATGCTCACGCCGGCGGCAACGAGGACGGCCCGGGTCACGCCGAGAAAGCTGCCCAAGCGACCCGCAGACGGCCTAAGGGAGAGCGCTATGCCAATGGGAACAGACAGGGTCCAGAGGACCCCGACGAGCGGCCGCCCCGACGGGCTCCAGCCCGGCATCTCCTGGGATAGAGCGTGGATTCCCCAGTGCGCGAGGAAGATCGTCAGCAATGCCCAGGAGTCTGCGCGCCGGCGCCTCCACATCCATGCGAATCCGGCCACGGCGAGCAAATACTGCGGCGCAATCATCAGCAGGCCGTGGCGCTGATCCAGCAGAAGGCCGATCGCGGACTGCAGCGAACCCGGTACGTCGAGGAGGTAGTCGAAGAGTCTCTCGCCTTGCCCCACCGGGCGGAGCCCTGTGGCCGCTCCCCCGTGGTAGATCGCAAGCGGAGAGAGGCGCCCGTATAGCACCCGGGTGAATGTCACATGGGCAGCGGCGCTGGCGACGATCGGAGCCACGAATCCACTCGCGAGGGACCAGGAGCTCTTCGCTGGCCGCAGCAGCATCGCGGAGCCCACAACTGTCAAAGCTGTCGACATGGCGAAGAACTTCACTCCCAGCCAGGGCAGCAGTGCGATGAAAAGCCCCGCGGCGAGAGCACCGACGAGACCTGGTCTTCGGCGCAGTATCAGATAGGCGGCGGCCGAAAGCGTCAGCGCCGGCAGGTCGGGGAAGAGATGCGGGGCAGCGAAGATCAGAGGCGCCGTCAGAACCGCCAGAAGTGCTCCGCGCCGGGCAGCGGTCAGC
>CALAKE010000543.1 GCA_937922775.1 uncultured bacterium
CCTGGGTGATGCCGAACGGCCCTTCGAGCTGATCCGGCAGGCGGTAGATGAGAGCGAGTTGAAGTTCGGGCAGTTCCACCCCACGCACGTCAATCGCAACCACCACGCCTTTGAAGAGGCCAAGTCATATGGTCGCGACGGCACCGTCGACATCACTACGTCCGCTTATCCATACTTTCCCGACGACGAGGTGAAGCCATCACGGGCCATTCGCGAGCTGCTCGAGGCAGGCGTGCCGCTCGAGCACATCACGATGAGCTCCGACGCTTGCGGCTCACTCCCCGAGTTCAATGAAAAGGGTGAGCTGGTCCGCATCTTGAGCGCCAGGCTGTACGCAATCTGGCGGGAGGTGGCTGAGGCTGTGCACGAAGATGGCCTGGATCTGGCCCAAGCACTCGCCACCGTGACTCGCAATCCGGCCCGCATTCTGAGGCTTCCGGGCAAGGGAGCGGTCGAGGTGGGCAACGATGCCGACCTGGCGCTCGTCGACGAGTCCCTCGAGATCCGCACGGTCATCGCCCGCGGCGCGTTGTTCATGACCGACGGCGAGATCATCAAGAGAGGCACCTTCGAGCTCGACGGCTGAGGCGGGCGCGGCCGGGATCATCGCGGACTCCGTGGTGCGCGTTCCCACCTCTGCCCGCCCGTCCGCTCCCAGCGCCGTGGCCGTCTCATACGTGTGTGAGATGCGAGCCCGTCCGCTCCCCACGCCGTGGCCGTCTCATATGTGTGCGAGATACGAGACTTTTCGTTGCGCATGTGATTCACATGTGCAACGCTGGGAGCATGTCCAAGATGATCCAAGTCCGCAACGTACCTGACCGGCTGCACAGGGAGCTGGTGCGCCGCGCCAAGGCCAAGGGCCAGACGCTGACCGACTATATTCAGGAGATCCTCGAGCGCGAAGTCTCTCGACCACCAAGAGACGAGGTCTTCGAGCGGATTGCCAGCCGGACGCCGGTGAAGCTCAGCCGGCCCGCAGCAGAGATCATTCGCGAAGAACGAAAGAAGCACGAAAGGTCCAAGGATTGGTACGGCTCGTAGTCGACGCGTCGCTGCTGGTCGAGTACCTGATGAGAAGCGACCTCGGGCAGGACCTCTCAGGCATCATCGCGGACCCCGATGTTCGCCTGCACGCTCCGGCTCTTTGTGATCTGGAGGTGGTTTCCACCCTGCGACGTTTGCTCTTGCGCAGAGAGACGACCCTCGAGCGTGCCGGCGAAGCTATGACCGACCTCCTCGACATGCCTCTGACGCGCCATGGGCATGAGTCGCTGCTGAAACGGATCCTCAGCTTGCGGAAGAACTTTTCCGCCTATGACGCGGCCTACGTCGCTCTCGCCGAGCTGCTCGCCGCCCCCCTGCTGACCACAGATCAATCGTTGGCCCAGGCGGTGAAAGCGCACACCTCCGTACCCCTTTTGATCGCGGACTGAATCTTCCCCGATACTCGAGGAATGGCGATACCAACATGGAGGATCATCCTAGCGACGATCCTTGTCGTGGCCCTCGGGACCACCTCTCCGGCATCGAGTCTCAGCCCGGGTCGCTCGAACGGCGTCTACATGGAGTTCGAGTTCATCGCCCACGACGATGGGACCTGGCATCACTCTGCTCCGCAGGGGGAGGGTGTCCTATCGGGCTCGGCGCACGGTACTCTCACCGCCCTGGCAGGCCCTCTGAAACGAGCTCTGCCCGGCACGCCGGGCCAGTCGTTTGGACCCGCTGACAGCGCTGCGGAGCGAATAGCAGCGTTTCAGGGGTCCTGGCCACGGTCGCGCGTCTCCGCTACCCGCGCCCGAGAAACGACCGCCACGGTGCCATAGGTCAAGTGTGACACATAAAAGGTAATTATGTCACACTGTAGGAAGGTCAGGATCCGCTCCTTGTCCCTGGAACACTTGGCGATCCGTGACCGTCCGACTTCAACAGGAGGCGATAAGACCGTGCGAAGGATTTCGATCCGTGAGATCCGCAGTGCGCTGAGCCAGGTGGAGGAACTGTTGGAGAACGAGGGTGAGGTGATCATCACACGCCACGGTAAGCCCGTGGCGCGCATGCTTCCTGTGGATCGCGCCCGGCCCGTTCCTACACGTCGGGATCTTCGCGAGAGCATGCAGCCGCTGCCGCTCCAGAGCGAAGATCTCGTACGGCGAGAACGGGACGAGGGCTGAGATGGCTGCCTACATCGACACCAGCGCGTTGGCGAAGTGGTACCTCAACGAAACGCGGTCTGACGATTTCGAGGCCTACCTGCGCGAGGTCAGCCGCCCGACCATCAGTAGCCTGACCGTGGTGGAAACTCGGTCCCTCCTGTCACGCCATCAGCGCATGGGTCATCTTACGGAGAGAATGGAGCAAGAGGTCTTCGCGTTGTTCCAGCAGGATCTCGAGGAGGGAATCATCTCATTGCTTCCCGTACAGGACCGGAATGTGATGGCGGCGGCTCACCTACTGGGCCGGTTGGCCGATCATCCTCTTCGTACCCTTGACGCCATACACTTGGCCCTCTGCGAGGCCGCCGATCTATCCGAGCTCGCCACTGCCGACAGGATCATGGCCGCCGCCGCCGCGGACCTGGGGCTCGAGGTCGTTCGCTTCGACTGACTGAGCGCCGGCTTACCTCCAAGCCGAGAAGGAAGCCCCCATCCGGCCCAGCGCCCACGCGTTCCCAGGGCAAAGAAAGGGCCCACCTCGATGGCTGATCGCCAGGCGACGATGGGCCCCTCTCCAATTGTCGATTGCTGTCGCGCTAGTCGCTCGGCGGAAGCGGGCCCTCGACCTCCTCAACCTCCAGTTGTGTGCTGATCGATTTTGCCCACTTGTCGACGTGGCGAGCGGCGATCTCACGGGACCCGAGTCCGAAGGCGAGCGCCGCGGCAACAGCCACTGCCCCCAGCAACAGGCCGAAGGCGATGTTGATGATGTCCTCCGCCAGTCCCATTTGGCGCAGCGCCATGGCACCGGCGAGCACGACGATCGAAACGCGCGCGACGGTCGCGAGGGCGGCTGATTGGGGAGTGCCACTGGCGCGAATCGCATCAGCAGCCAACCGCGCGAGGTACAAGCCGACCCCTAGCACCACGAGCGCCAGAATTACATCGCCGGCGAAAACGATGAAGTTGGCCAGCAGGGCGGAAAGTGCCTCAAAGCCGAGCAGGTTTGCTGCCTCGATTGTGGCGAACAGCATGATGCCGGCAAGAACGACCGTGCCAACGATTCCCGAAGGCATCCTCGCGCCCTCTTCGGGCGGTTCCCCGACGCCGAGGGTCGAGAGAACATTGTCGAATCCGACCCCGGCCAGCAGGTTGCTCACCAGATCTGCAACCATCTTGCCGATCACATATGAAAGGGTGAGCAGCAGGCCGGCGGCGAACAGCATCGGAATGACGTCGAGCACCTGCGTGAGCATTTCGCTGGCGGGAACAGTGATGGCGTCGAGCTGCAGCGCTTGCAGCGCTGAGATCAGCACAGGGATGAGGATCAGCACGTAAACAATCAGCCCGACCAGGCCGGAGAGCCTGCGCGTGCCAAGCGAGGAGGTCAGCTTCATCCTCTCGCCGAACGCATCGATGCCCGCAGCCGCCAACAAGTTTGTGACGATGCGCTGAAGCAGACGCGCGATGAACCAGCCCACCGCGAGGATCAGGCCGGCGCCAACCATGTTGGGCAGGAAGGCGAGGAGCTCGTTGGTGACGCCCTGCACGGGAGCAAGGAGCCCTTCGATGCCCAAAACGCCGAGAACGGCAGGGATGGATAGGAGGAAGACGGTCCAGTAGACAGCCTCCGCAACCGTCTTGCTCAGCGGCAGGTCCTGTTCATCCTCGAGTCCCGCTTCCTGTCCGAGCCGTCGATCGAGATCGGCGGCGTCGAGCGCCAGGGTGATGGCTTTGCGCATGAAAACGGCAACGACCCAGGCTAGCAGAAGGATGGCGGCCGCCCCGAGCACCCGAGGCATGTACTCGGTGATCTGTGAGAGGAGCGCGTTCAGCGGCTGGGTGATCCCCGTCAGGTTCAGCGCCTCGAAGAAGGCCACGAGCACGAAGATCATCGCGATCCAGAAGACCACGCGTCCGAATACACGCTCGATTTCGACCGGACCGCCCTTTTCGCCTGCCATCCAGTCGGCGAGGCGATTGTCGATGGTCGTGCGCCGGAGCATGCTGCGC
>CALAKE010000544.1 GCA_937922775.1 uncultured bacterium
CAACGCCGGGCACGCCCCTCCCTTGTGGATCACCGCCAGTGGCCACAGCTTGATCAGTGGAGGAGGCCTTATTCTCGGGGCCTTCCCCGAAAGCGTCTACGACCAGGTGGATATTCAGCTTTCCACGGGGGACCTTCTCGTTTTCTACACTGATGGGCTCACCGAGATGGTGAACGCCGAGGATGAGCAGTTCGGGCTCGAGAAGCTCGCGGAGGTCGTCACCGCCAATCGCAACCTCCCGCTGAAGGAGATCATTCAGGCGGTCAGGATTGCCGGGCGCGCACATCACGGCGGCGGACCGCGCGAGGACGACATCACCCTGATGCTCGTCCGTTGGAAGGGGTAGGGCGGACCGAGACGCCACGGTATCTACGACTTGCCGTCGCTCTTCCTGCGCCGTGCCCTGCTCTGGGCAACCCTCTTCATGCGACGATCGAGTTCGGCCTCGAATCCTCGTGCTGTGGGGCGGTAGTAGTGCCGACTCTGGAGCGACTCGGGCAGACACCTCATGTCGGCCACGCCCTCTTCGAGATCGTGCGCATACTCGTAGCCCTCTCCGTAACCGAGATCCTTCATGAGCCGGGTCGGAGCATTCCGCAAGTGCAGCGGCACCGGCTCATTGGCGGTGTCGGCCACGTCACGACGAGCGCTCGAATAGCCCGTGTACAGAGCGTTACTCTTGGGCGCCAACGATAGGTAGACGGCCACTTCGGCAAGGGCCAGCACGCACTCCGGCAACCCCACGGCCTGGACCGACTGCAGGGCGGCGACCGCTAGCGGCAGCGCCTGCGGGTCTGCCAGACCGATGTCCTCGCTTGCCATGCGCAACAGACGACGAGCCAGGTAGACAGGGTCCTCGCCGCCCTCGATCATGCGCGTGAGCCAATACAAAGAGGCGTCCGCATCGCTGTTCCTGACACTCTTGTGCAGGGCCGAGATCAGATTGAAGTGCTCCTCTCCCGCCTTGTCATAGCGCAGGACGCGGCTCTGCATGGCCTCGCGCACCGATTCATCCGAGATCGTGAGAGGCTGTCTGGCCGCGGTCGTCACATCGTCGAGTGTGATCTGCGCGGCGAGATCGAGGGTGGTCAGCGCAATGCGCGCGTCGCCGTCAGCGAACACCGCGATCGCTCCCAACAAATCGTCACCGATCACGAGACCGTGACCACCGAGACCACGCGGTGCGGGCGTCTCCATGGCCCTTCTCAGGATGTTCTCCAATGCATCCTCATCGAGCGACTCCAGCGTCAGTACCTTGCACCTCGACAGCAACGGGGAAACGATCTCGAATGAAGGGTTCTCGGTGGTCGCACCCACCAGCGTCAGGTCACCACTCTCCACGAAAGGCAAGAAAGCATCCTGCTGCGCCTTGTTGAATCGATGGATTTCATCGATGAAGAGAATCGTGCGGCGGCCGTACTGCCGCCGTCGCGCGGCCTCCTCGGCGACGCTGCGTACTTCCTTCACTCCAGAAAGCACTGCGGAGAGGGCAACGAAATCAGCTTCGGTTGCGGCAGCGATGAGCTTGGCGAGTGTGGTTTTTCCGGTTCCCGGAGGGCCCCACAAGACGAGGGAGGGGAGATCTCCACCCTCGAGAATTCGACGTACCAGCTTGCCGGGCCCCACCAGGTGTCCCTGGCCGGCGAATTCAGCGAGAGATGAGGGCCGCAGGCGATCGGCCAGTGGAGCCGCAGTCGGCGTCGCCCCCTCGGGATATTTAGTCAAAGGCAGCGACGTATCGGTGGTTTGCAGCATGTCTTGAGATCCGAACAGATCTCCCGGCTCGTCAGGTAACATGGTCCTCTGTGGTGTTTGCAGGAACCCGGACTACGCCGGTCACGCTAGCAGCGGACAACCTCACCGTAAAGGTGGGTGACGGCAAGCCTGAGCTGAAAGCCGGGACCTTCGGCAGGAGAGATCGCGTGCAGAGAACAGCCTCCCGTGAAGATGTCGACCGTGCGGCGGCAGCAGTGCTGGCAGGCGAGGTCGTCGCTTACCCCACGGAGACCTTCTACGCGCTCGGGGCCGATCCACGGGATGCTCGTGCACTCGAGGACATCATCGCGATGAAGGGTCGTGACGCCGGTAAGCCGCTTCTGCTGATTGCCGACTCCATGGCCATGTTGCAGGAGTGGGTCGAGGCAGAGCCTGCCGGCCTGGAGCTCGTAGCTCAACACTTCTGGCCGGGGCCACTGACTGTCGTCCTGAGGGCACGAGCGGGTGTTCACAAAGCGCTCGTAGGCCCGGAGGGTACGATAGCGGTGCGGCTGTCGCCACATCCTCTGGCTCTTGCCTTGGTCCAGCGCTGCGCGGTCGCTCTCACCGGTACCTCGGCGAATCGAGCGGGGGAGCCTCCTCCGTGCACGGCAAACCAGGTGCGTGCTGCCTTCTCTCTCCAGGAGGTGGGGGAGATCCTCGATGGGGGCGAGACCCCTGGCGGTCCGCCATCAACGCTGCTCGACCTTACTGTCGAGCCTTATCGCATACTTCGTTCCGGAGCGGTCGACCAAGAGCGGATCGCGGCTGTCATGCGGCTGCTATAATCGGCGCCTTCCGATTCCTGCTTGTCCTCTGTGTTTGCGGAAAGTCCACCGATGTCAACCAAAGATCTCTCCTTACCTGAAAGTGGCCGTGGTCGCTACTGGATCCACACCTATGGCTGCCAGATGAACGTCCACGATTCGGAGATCTATGCGGGTCAGTTGCGTCGCCTCGGATTCAAGCCGGCGGACAGCCCTCTGGATGCCGATGTGATTCTCCTGAATACCTGCAGCGTACGAGAAAAGGCCGAAGAGAAGCTCTTCTCCGAGCTCGGCCGCCTGCGCGCGATGAAGGACGCTCGATTCAGCCCTTCCTCGCGAGTGCCGTCGGTAGAGAGGATGGAGAGAATCGCCGCGGGGCAGCGACACGTGCGTGATCGTCGGGTAAGGATCGGCGTCACTGGCTGTATCGCCCAGCAGCGTGGTCAAGAGATTCTGTCGCGCGAATCCAGTGTCGATTTTGTCTTGGGCACGCGTGCGTTGCGGGCGCTACCCTCTGTCCTCGATGCGCTCGAGGCAGGGGAGGGGCCGCAAGTCGTTACCGAGGACCTCATCGACTTCGACGCCTCAGATGCCGCTCGCGATAACCGCATCAAGGCATATGTGACGATCATGGAGGGTTGTGACAACTACTGTTCCTTCTGCATCGTCCCCTCGACCCGCGGCATGGAGGTCTATCGCAGCGCTCAGGAAATCCTGGATGAAGTCAAAGGCTTGTCTCTGCGCGGCTATCGCGAGGTGACACTGCTCGGCCAAAACGTCAACTCCTGGTCTGACGAGGAGGCCGGAGCGGACTTTCCGCAACTCCTTCGACTTATTGACGACCTACTGCTGGATGGCCCCTCCGGTGGAATCGAGCGAGTACGGTTCCTGACCTCGCACCCGAAGGATCTGTCTTCCAATCTCATCGAGATCATGACTGTCGGCTCCCGGATCGCGAGACACATCCACCTCCCGGTCCAGTCCGGCTCTGACGAGATATTGCACCGAATGAATCGCCACTACACATCGGCGAGCTACCTTGGCCTGGTCGCGAATCTGCGCAGAGCCATGCCGGACATCGGGCTTTCGACCGACCTGATCGTTGGCTTCCCGGGTGAGTCGGACGAAGACTTCGAGGCCACGCTGAGCCTGGTCCGGCGGGCTCAATACGACTCTTTCTTCTCTTTCGAGTACTCGCCCCGCCCTGACACCGCCGCCACTCGCTACGAAGATACGGTCCCCGCCGCGCTGAAGAGAGAGCGACTGATCTGCCTGCAGGAGGAACAGCGGCGGATCCAGACTCGCAAGAACGCCGATTGGATTGGCCGCAGTGCCGATGTGCTCGTGGAGGGCTTCAGCCGCCGCACAAAGAGCGATGTGATGGGGCGAACCTCATCCAACCAGGTCGTGAACTTCCCGGGCGACGCGAGCTTGATCGGCAAGCTCGTCACGGTGCAGATCGTAGGCAGTAGCCCCAATAGCCTGTATGGGGAGGCCCCGAGCAGCCCTCTCTGAGGCTCGCATCGAGCCGTGCCGTGCGGCCGCATGAGTGCATTCGAGACATGGATCACATGTCCCCTGATCTCGTTCTTGACCCCTGCTCCGTACACCACCTATAGTCAAACAGAGACGCTGCCCAGGAGGACGCCATGCAGATCGAGATGAAGATCAAAGGCTTGATGGTCGACCCGAGCACCAATATGCCCATCGTCATCCTGAAGGATGAGGTGGAGGATCGAATGTTGCCGATTTGGGTCGGTGTGTTCGAAGCCAATGCCATCGCCCTTCGCATGGAGGCGATCGACACGCCCCGGCCGATGACCCACGACCTGCTGCGTGACCTGCTCGAAAAACTTCACGCAACAGTAGAGAAAATTGTCGTAAACGACCTTAAAGACAACACTTATTTTGCCCATATACACCTTCTGATCAATGGTGAGCGGCACGTGCTCGACTCGCGTCCGAGCGATGCCATCGCCCTGGCGCTGCGTGCCGAAGCCCCCATTTTCGTGGAACAGTCGGTGCTGGAACTGGCACATACGCTCGATTCAGATGATGAGTTGCCAGATTCCGAGCGATTGCGGCAGTGGTTCGAGAACCTCGACCCCGAGGATTTCTCCAAGTACGAGATGTAGGAACCTCGCCGTGCAGCATAGCGGGCATGCGCCCTTCGCAGAGGCAATCCTCTATCTCCTGCAGGAGCAGGCACAGCGCCACTGGTGCTCTGCGGCTGCGTTCCCCTCGCTCGTAGGTCCCATCTGTTGACAGCCTCCGGAACCGCGGCTAGCATGCCGGTGCCAACCTCGAATAAATCCCGGCACTTGACAGATTCAGGCACAGCGCAAGGGGCACATTTCTCATCGAAAGGGGCGAGTCTTAAGCATGATTTTGGCCGTCACGAATCAGAAGGGCGGTGTGGGGAAAACGACAACCGCCATCAACCTGGCGGCGGCCCTCGCGCGCATGGGCCAGCGGACGCTCCTCGTGGACCTTGATCCTCAGGCACACTCGAGCCTCTCCTACGTTGATATCGAGGATATCCAGCGCTCCATATATGACGCCCTGCTCGACATGTCCCTGCCACTGAGCGAGATCGTCATGTCTACAGATTACGAGACACTCGATGTCGTACCTTCGCGCATCGCCCTGGCAAAGCTCGAGGGAAGGCTGATTGGAGAGTTCGACGGACACTATCGACTGCGTGACAAGCTGAAGCCCGTCGCGCGCAAGTATGACTTCGTGGTGATCGACACTCCACCGACCCTGGGGTTACTGACCGTCAGCGCGCTGGTTGCAGCAACCCACCTGCTGATTCCCATTCAGGCGTCGTATCTGGCCCTTGAAGGCACGGACGATCTGCTCGAGACCGTAGAGCGAATCAAGGACAGGGTGAATCCGCGCCTGAAGCTTCTGGGGGTGCTGGTGACGATCCATGATTCTCGTACCATTCTCGGACGCGACGTCGTGAACCAGATCCGAGAGGTCTTCGGAGAGAAAGTCTTTGAGACCATCATCACCAGGAGTGTTCGCCTCGAGGAGAGCCCCGCCTACAAGGAATCCATTTTCACTCACGCCCCGCGGTCCAGCGGCGCGAAGCAATACGAAGCGTTGGGGGAGGAGGTGCTGAGCCGTGTCTAAGCAGCGAGGTCTGCCAGCAGCTAGGCGCATGCGTCACGATCACCATTTTGTCGAACAACTCGCCAGCCGTCAGGTTGAGACCATCGGTCGGCAGGTAGGCATCGATGAGCTCGTGCCCAATCCTTCCCAGCCTCGCCGCGCGATGGGTGACCTCGAAGAGTTGGTGGCATCGGTCCGTAACGTGGGGGTCCTCGAGCCCCTGCTGGTTCGGCAAACAGAAGAAGGATTCCAGATCATATCCGGCGAGCGCCGCTACCGAGCGGCGAAGGTTGCCGGCCTCGAGCAGGTTCCTTGTATCATCATGGACGTGGACGACGTCGAGGTCCTCGAGATCGCTCTCATCGAGAACCTGCAGCGCCAAGATCTGTCCCCCTTCGAAGAATCCGACGGGCTCCACGCATTAGTGGAACGCTTTGGGCATACGCACGAGGAAGTTGCGCGCCGGATTGGGAGGTCTCGCAGCAGTATCACGGAAATCCTCTCTCTCTCGTCGATCTCTCCGGCAGTCCGCGAGCGCCTCGACGAGGCAGGAGTATCCACGAAGTCGATTCTCCTGGAGATCGCCCGCAAGGATTCCGAGATGGAGCAGAAGGCACTAGCCGACCTGGTCATCCGAGAAGGCCTGACCAGAGATGACCTGCGCGCCATGCGACAATCTGAATCCGAGGATGCCCCGGTAACAGACTCTCCCTCCGCCGCAGATTCTCCGCGGCAGCGACCAGCCCCTCCTCGGCGCCTTACCTACCGCTCTGGGCATGGCATCACAGTGACGCTCTACCTGAGTCGTCAGGATATCGGCATCCCGGAAATCCAGCAGACTCTGCGCGAGGCCATTAGCGAGCTCGACGGGCCAACCTCCGAGTGAGGTAGCGACCCCAGTTCACGTTTGTCGGCGCGCCGACATCCCCAGCATCAACTGTGCAAGGCTCAATAGCCGGCTAGTGCTCGATCTCGAGAAGGCTGAGCTCGCGCAGGACCCTGGCCCGTCCGGGCTTTGTTAGCCGGTACTCGAATCCCCGCCCTCTAGAACGTCGAGCAACCAGGGTTGCCTCGTTGCGGAGCACGTTGCTCACATTGGACCGGTAGATCTTCTTGTCGTCATCCAACTCGCTCATCAGGCGGACGATCTCCCTTGGCGTGAGCCAGCGCACTTCGATCTGCGCCTCTGCGAGCAGCAGTGTGGCCATGGCCTTGAGAAGAGTTTCTCCGCGCCTGGCAATGAGAGCTCGATAGGATTCCAGGCGGATAGGATACTCCTCATCAATTGCACGGCGGCTCTGGTCGGCGGGCGGGTGTCGTGGTTCCGCTGAAGGAATCGCGGTGTGTGTCGTCTCGGACTGCCGACCTGTGAGGGTCCTCGGGAGCAAGAAGGACAACAACTCCTTCCGGTATTCTGCGGGAATCTTCTGTTCGAGGTAGTCGAGCAGATCGAGCAAGCGACTCTCTTCGTGTTCCGCGAGGATAGAGTGGATCAAGCTGGGCTGCCTTTCGTGTGCGCTTTTGTCGCCGAGGAAAGCCTGGGGGGAACCCTCATGCAATGGATGTCCAGGGCAGGCGTTGGCGCCATCAGAAGCGTCGGTCGAGGGACGTCCTGCGGCAAACTGGCCATCCCGTTTACCCTCTTCGCAATTGTGGCCATGGTAGGGGATTGTGGTACGGCAAGCCGCAATACTAAAACTATACGTTGTTAATACACAAGCGTTCCTCTCACGTTCCCGTCATCAACTTTCGCTTACCAACGCCCATGATTGCGGCAACCCCCACTTGCCTGTCGCGCACAAACCTGCGAAGAAGATTCATACGCACTCCGTCGGACCGAGCGCATCTCGACTGATTCAAACCGGAGACCGCCATGAAGAAAACCTATCGAGCTACCCACCACGGGCCCCTGACTTCTCGAGCGACGTACGCAAACCACACCCGGCTTCAGAGGATCCGCAACCTGTCCTGCATTCCTCTGCTGATCTTTTGCGTCGCATCTTTCCCATGCGCCTCAGCATGGCCGCAGAGCGCGGACGCCCGGCCGCGAGCCCGCGAGGTTGGCATCACGCCAGGAAT
This sequence comes from uncultured bacterium, assembly GCA_937922775.1. Classification (GTDB taxonomy): domain Bacteria; phylum Acidobacteriota; class UBA890; order UBA890; family UBA890; genus CALAKE01. The sequence continues at coordinate 7,719 of CALAKE010000544.1, forward strand.
CCTCGATCCAGGACCCCTCAACGCCATCACTGACGTTGAGGGCGTGATGGTGGGACACGCGACCCTGATTGAGGGTCAGGATATTCGCACGGGAGTGACCGCGATCCTGCCGCATGCAGGAAACCTCTTCCAGGAGAAGGTCCCCGCAGCGATCTTCGTCGGGAACGGGTTCGGCAAGCTCGCGGGCATCAGCCAGGTTCAGGAGCTCGGCACCCTCGAGACCCCGATCCTCCTGACCGGGACCCTCAGCGTTCCGCGGGTCGCCGATGCCCTCATCACCTACATGCTCGACCTACCTGGCAACGAAGAAGTCAGGTCGATCAATCCAGTTGTGGGTGAGACCAATGACGGGGGGCTCAGCGACATTCGTGCCCGGCCCATTCGACCGGAACATGTGTTCGCTGCCATTCGTGGAGCACGATCGGGAAGAGTCGCCGAGGGTAACGTGGGGGCAGGCACGGGGACGCGCGCGTTTGGGTTCAAAGGGGGCATCGGCACCTCATCACGCCGCCTTCCCCAGAACCGCGGTGGTTGGACAGTAGGCGTCCTGGTACAGACCAACTATGGGGGAGTGCTGAGCATCGCGGGCATTCCCGTGGAAGCGGAATTGCGCGACCGTTCGAGGGGGCCCAACACATCGTCTACGCCGTCCGGCGCGATGGGCGCAGGGCCCCCTCATTTCGATATGGGAGACGGCTCGTGCATGATCGTCGTCGCAACGGACGCGCCGTTGACACATCGTGGTCTCGAACGCCTCGCCATGCGTGCGCTGATGGGAATGGCACGCACCGGCTCTTCCTTCAGTAACGGAAGTGGCGACTACGTCATCGCATTTTCGACGCACACCTCGCTGCGAGGAACCGGTGTCTCCCACCCAGTGGACGAACCAGGGAAGATCCTGGAATTCCCGCTCGCGCCAGCGCGAACGTCACCTCTGTTTCAGGCAGTCATCGAGGCTACAGAAGAGGCCATCTACAATAGCCTCTTCGCGGCCACTAACATGGAAGGGTATGGAGGGCATAGGGTAGAGGCACTCCCCATAGAAGAAGTTGTCGAGATTCTCGAAGCCCATGCCGTGATTCGCTGAATCGGGCACAGGGTCATGTAGAATCAGCCGCCGGAGAAGGGAAACCATGCTGGAGAGTAATGTCCTCGTGCTCAACCGGCTGTGGCAGCCGGTCAACATCACCAGCGCACGGAGCGCAGTCGGTCTGCTGTACTGTGGCCGCGTGCGAGCGCTGGACGAGAACTACTCTGCCCACGACTGGAACGAATGGGTCGGGCTGCCTCCGGCATCGGGGAGCAACGGCGATGTCTTGCACAGCGTTTCCCTGAACATCCGCATACCGCGCGTGGTTCAGTTGCTCATCTACGACCGCACGCCGCACGTCAACATCAAGTTCACCAGGGCGAACATCTATTTGCGGGACAAGTATCGTTGTCAGTACTGCGGTCGCAGTGGGAAGTCAGCGGACCTCAACATCGACCACATGATCCCGAGGTCACGCGGTGGATCCTCGGACTGGGAGAACGTTGTGGTGGCCTGTGTTCCGTGCAACCGCCGCAAGGGCAACCAACTACCAGAGGAAGTCGGTATGAGGCCAGCTCGCGTGCCGCGTCGTCCACGCTGGCAGCCTGTCATCAGCTTGAGCCAAGCGACACGGCCACACCCGCAGTGGCGTCCCTTCCTGGAGATCACCTATCAACCCTGAAGGTCAGCCCTCGTGGTTCTGAGGAACTGGCCGAGAACACAGCGCAAGTGTCATGAGTGGAAAAATACGTGCTCTTGGACTGTTGTCGGGTGGATTGGACTCGACCCTCTCCGCGCGAATCCTTCAAGAGCAGGGCATTGAGGTCCTCGGGCTGCACTTTTCGACGGGCTTCTGCGTGGCTGACCGGCACCGACTGATCGGCAACACCAACAACCCCGACAAGCCCTACAGGAACGAGGCCCTCAGGGCCGGCGCCGACCTGCACATTCCGGTCGAGCTGATCGACATCAAGGACGAATACCTGCCCAAAGTCCTCCTTAGCCCCAAGTACGGCTATGGACAAGGTATGAATCCTTGTATCGACTGCCGCATCTTCATGCTGCAGAAGGCCAAGGAGATCATGGATGAGCGTGGCTACAACTTCGTCTTCACCGGCGAGGTGCTCGGTCAGCGCCCGATGAGCCAGCGCCGGCAGCCGATGGACAATGTCACTGGGAACTCGGGGCTGGAGGGCTATCTGCTGCGGCCGCTCTCCGCCAAGCTCCTGCCGCCGACGATCCCCGAGGAACGCGGCTGGGTGGACCGCGAGAAGTTGTACGGCATATCAGGCAGGTCGCGTAAGGACCAGATGGAGCTGGCGGCAGAGCTCGGTGTGGTCGACTACCCACAGCCGGCCGGCGGCTGTTGCTTCTTGCCCGACGAAAACTACGCGCGCAAGCTCCGCGATTTTCTCACCTTCCGCGGCACGGACGTGACGCACGATGACATGATGATGCTCAAAGTCGGGCGCCACTTTCGGCTCAGCGATGATGTAAAGGTCATCGTCGGGCGGGACGAATCGGAGAACACCTACCTCGAGCGGTTCAGCCAGGGTAGGGGGGAGGTATGGATCGATGAGTTTCCCTCGCCCCTGACGCTGATCGAAGGAAAGGCCGCCGCCCGAGACCTAGAACTCGCCTGTTCGATCACCGCCCGCTACAGCGATGGGCGCGAGCATGAGAGCGTTTCAGTGAAGTGGCGCATCGATGGTAGTGAGGGGCAACTCCGGGTTGCACCTGTGGACGACAATGCCCTCGAGGAGATGCGCATTTGAGTCGGCCGGATGTCTACGGCAGCGCTTCCGAGGAGGATCTCCAGGCTCTGCAACCGGAAGTGGTGGTCGATGCGCGTGGGGCCTTTTGCCCCGAACCGGTGATTGCGACCCAGAACCGCATACAGAGCATGAAGGCGGGGGAAGTCCTCGTCCTGTTGGCGGACGACGCTGGAGTGGCGGTGGATATTCCGG
>CALAKE010000545.1 GCA_937922775.1 uncultured bacterium
TTCGAGCGGGACCTCCTTGCAGCCACTCTCGAGGAGATGACCCGGAGCGGAGGCGACGTCGTTGCGGTGCGTTTCCACATGCGCATGCCGTTGGGGGACTCCTCTTTGTTGTTCCTCACTTGGGACGGCGAGGTCTTCCGCCCGCTAGATCTGGTCTCCTTGCCGACCAACGAGCAAATCGTGCTGGCGGACACCTCGGATGTCTGGGCTTCCATGTGGTAGATCAGCCGTCGCCATTCCCTGGACTATTCCTCATGCATCGGCTACTAGGGGAGCGGAGAGCCGGCTCTGACGAGCGAACCCGGAGAAAGGGTGATGGTGAGATGAAGTCATCGGACGCGAAGCTGAGGAGCCTGCGATGTGGCCGTTTGGCGCTGGCCGCGCTATCGCTAGCAGTTCTGGTGGTTTGTGGGACGGAGCGGGCCGGCAGCCAGGCGCCGGCTACAACCTGGCCCGGGGAGGAGTGGCCAACGTCGACGCCGGCCGCCGAGGGCATTGACCCCGAGGCGATCGACTCGTTCGTTGCTGACCTCGAGGCCGGTGAGTACGGCTTGGTGGACGCTTTCATGTTGATCCGCCACGGAAAGGTCGTGGCCGACCACCGATTCAGTCACGACTACGAGGCCATTGCTGCCGAGTACGATGTGACGAATCATCAGTACAACTACGACCACCCCGATTGGCACCCGTACCTCGAGGGTACCGATCTGCACACCCTACAATCCGTCACCAAGAGTGTGACGTCCGCGGCGCTGGGAATCGCGATCGACGAAGGACTGTTGGGGGGAGTGGACACGCTCGTCATGCCCTTTTTCGAGCCGTATGCGCCCTACCCCACTGATGAACGCAAGGAGGCCACCACGCTGGAGGACCTCCTCACCATGAGGAGCGGGATCGAGTGGAATACCGCGGGCGCCTACGGTAGCGGCGATCACAGCACTGACTTGCTCGAAGCCAGCGACGAATGGATTCGCTTCGTTCTGGACCGGCCCACCGACGCGGAGCCCGGTACCCGATTCGAGTACAACGACGGGGTGAGCGTGCTGCTGGGCAAGATCCTGCGCGAGGCGACAGGCCAGCGGATCGATAAATGGGCGCGGGAGCGTCTGTTCGAACCGATCGGCATCACTGACTTCTACTGGAAGATCACGCCCGACGGCGAAGCGGACACCGAAGGCGGCCTGTACCTGGCAACCGAAGACCTGGCGCGATTTGGATACCTCTTCCTGAGAGGTGGTAAGTGGAACGGCCGTCAGATCATCTCCCGCGCGTGGATCGAGGCGTCGACCGCTCCGGTTGTTCGGGATGTCGCCCCTGACAATGATCGACCGGATGCGGGTTACGGCTATCAGTGGTGGATCCTCGATGCCGAAGACGAAGCCACGCGCCTGTACGCGGGAAACGGCTACGGTGGGCAGTTCGTGCTGGTTCACCCCGGGCACGATATCGTCGCCGTATTCAACGGCTGGAACATCCACGGGGGAGATCACCGCTCCACATACCTGGCGCTGCAGAACCGTATCCTCCCCCATGTGGAGAGGGAGTGATGATCCGCACGAGGCTCACAATCCGACAGTGATGAGCGGTAATCAGAGGTGTTCGAGGCCTACATCACCAGCGTTCGAGCGCCGACTCGCCGGACCCATCAGCTCGTCAAGGGAAGGCGAAACACAGCCGCCTCTTGCGCGTTGCGGACAAGGAGGAAGGGACCGTACAGCGCAAAGTTGTTCCAGGTCTTCCCCTCGATCGCCTGGAATCGGCCGAGGACGTTGTCGGGTCGTTCTGGGCTCGCTTCCACGAGCACAACCTCGCCCTCTTCGCCGAGCACGATCAACAGGTCGTGCACGCGAAGGATTTGACCGTGGTGGTAGCGACCGTGTTTCCAGACTCTCTCGCCCGTCTCCACCTCGACGCACTCGAGAACACCCTCCGAGAGCCCGTAGGCATAACCGTCGAGGATCGCGACCTGGCTGAACTTGGTACGCAGCACCCGCGCGCTACTCCACAATTCCGTCACGGTGAATTGGCCGCCGGATTCTGGCGTGAGCTCGAGGAGTGCCGCTCCACGACCGTAGCCCTTGGAGAGCCAAACCCTGCGCGGAGGTAGCGGCACCGCCTGCGACACGTTTGCGTCGTTGCTGGTTGCCCCCGGCCACGGGAACTCCCAGAGCTCCACACCACTCTCGGCATCGTGGCCGGTCACCATATCCTCGTTGACGATGAGTACCTGCTCGACGCCACCGAGAGTCGCCGCGGCTGGTGAGCTCATCGAGATCTGGTGGTTGCCTCCCTCCCAGATCTTGTCTCCGGTCTTCTTGTCGAAGGCGACGAGCGACGTATAGCCCCGCGTTTCGATACCTCCTGCCGGTGTGATCACCAAGGAACCCAGGATCAGCGGCGAATTCGAACGGCCGTAGGGAAGCGTCGCTCGGTCCTGCTCTGGCGTGCCGCTGTACTCGGTGCGCAAGTCCCGCTGCCAGATCGCGCGGCCATCGGTGCCATCGAGCGCCACGAGGAGCCCGCTGTTGGTGAGAGCGTACACAAAACCATCGTCGATGGTCGGCGTCGCCCTCGGCCCCGTACCGGCCATTACGTCCTCGAAGCGATTATCGATGGACCAGGTCCAGACGAGCTTGCCAGTTTCAACCTCGTAGCATGTGACCATCTCCCGCTCACCGCGCTGTTCCATGGTTACCGCATAGCCGTTGACCACGGCAAAGCTCGACCACCCGGCGCCGATGGGCTGGCGCCACAGCAGCTCGGGTGGCGTCGTCTGCCAGTCGCGATCGAGCGCTACGGCCGAGACGGAGACGTCTCTCTCTGGCCCGAGAAACTGGGGAAAGTCCCAGGGGGTCGTAGTCGCCAGGTCTGCGATCGCAACGGTCACGGTTTCGCTCGCAGTGGCTTTCAGCGCTCGATCGGCGGCCCGGGAGAAGCGCAACGAAAACCCCGGGACCATGGAGCCACTGAAGCTATCGACTCGGAAGATGGTGAAAAAGACCACCAGAACGCCGACCAGGGCCGCCATCGACCCAAAGCGCACCTTCCTGGATGCCGGGCTGAAGAAGAAGAACCAGATGCCCGCTGTGACCGCCGCCAGCAGCCAGAGGAAAAACTTCAGAATGTTGTCGAGCCCGCCATCGCCCGTCAGCTCGAAGAAGTGGATCAACGCGCTCAGCAGCAACGCGCCAGCGACCACACTCCAGATGGTGCGTGGGAGGATGTAGGGGTTCTTTCGTTGGGTGCTCATGTCGACAAATGGCTTCGTGTTGAAGGATGCGGTCCCGGCATTGTAGTCGGGAGACAGGAGTCGGCCACAAGGGGCGCGGCAGGAGGTTGCGTCGCCAGGCTCACTCGTAATGCTTGAACTGAGGCCAGATTCCCGCCAGCGACACCTGTTGCCCCCAAGCCAAGTAGATCGGCATTTCGGCGCGCCACGGCATGCAGTATTCGCAGCGATGGACGCCGATGAACTCCACTTCTGAGTAGATACGTTCCAGATCGGCGGGGTCCGAACCGACGAAGATGCCGCCTTCGACCGTCCGGGTGGCAAGTAATTCGAGACCCCACAAATAGTAGGTGTTCTGGGAGCTCATTACTGGGGGGAGGTCCGGGTCGCCGAGCAGCTCGAGCGCCCCCGCGTGGCCGTAGCTGGGTGCCATGATCACCGCCTGATCGCGCTGTTCAGGGGCCAGTCTGAGCGCTGCGGCCTCGACATCGGTCACGAATTGCTCCCACCCGAAGCGATCGGCCAGCCACTGGGGAAGTTGCGAGGCCTTGCCCTCACCACTCTCGATTTGCGGAACAATACCAGCCGCCTGTGCATACCGACCCGTAACGTCGGGCGACAGCACAGGGACGGCGACCGGGAGGAATACGAGGCCGGCGGCGACGAGCAGCACGACGCTGGCTGGCCTGGCCCAGCCGAGCTTGGGTTTGGCGGCGAGCATCTCGATCCAAACAGCGCCGCCGGCAAAGAGCACCGGGTACATCGCGGCAATGCGATCGGGCCTGCTCTTCCCCGAGAAGACCATGGTGATCAACAGGAACGCACATGCCCAGCCGACGGCCCGGTAGGGCCGACCGCGCTCCGAACGCAGGAAAAACACCAGACCGGCAAGCCATACCGGAAATGCACCTGGGTTGTAGAAGAGAATCTGCTGGATCAGGGCCTGCAGGGGCGGCGTCGGCACGTTCTTGTAGAGATCGGCATTGCGGTAGAACTCCAATGACGGCCAGTCGTAAACGTATTGCCACCAGAGGTTGGGCGCCAGGATGAGGGCCGCCACTCCCGCCCCGATCCAGGGCCAGGGCGTCGTGATGTGCTTGCGCACCGGGGTAAGCAGCACGCCGACCGCAACCCCCGCTCCGAGCAGCACCATGGTGTGCTTATTGAGCAGGCCAATGCCTGCGAGCAAGCCGAACAGCAGCCACCAGCGCGGCTCGTCCCGCTCGAGCAGGACGACCATGACGTAGAACATCGCCGTCCATAGCAGCATCGAGAAGCTGTTCATCGACCAAAGGCCGAACATGATCAACGGTATCGGTGCGAAAATCGTCGCGATAGCGGCCAATCCCTGGCCGTAGATCCCAGCCCCGAGTCGTCGCGCCAGCGCTCCAGCGAGCAGAACCGTGCAGGCGCCGGCGAGCGCCGGCAGGAGACGCAGGGCCGGTAAGCTGTCACCCAGAAGTCCGCGGCTGGCAGTGAGGATAAGGACCGACAGCGGTGGGTGGTCGACGTAGCCCCAGGCGGGGCGGGCGGCGCAAGCGAGGTAGTAGAGCTCATCGATATGGAAGCCATACGGCCCAAGGAAGCTCGGGACCCACTCCAGAAGAAATAGGCACGAAGCTAGGGCCACGACGACGCGGGGTCCTCTGCGGTCGGTCGGGTCGTTCATGGCCGCCCCCCTGGAATCCGTCTATTCTGTAGTGATGTCTGGCCGGTCACGGTATCACTGCCCTCCCGGCCCCAACCTCTTGAGCTCTTCGAAGAAGTTCAGTGTGAGGGTGAGCCTCGAGGCAGGAACAGACACGTCCTTGATCATCAGAAAACGGTCCCCGCCGGGAGTCGATCCTGTACTGGAAACCTACTGCAAGTGCCAGGAGTGAACAACGGCCTGAGGGCGGAGCTCTTGCGGCCAGGTCTCTCAGCGGCCCAGGCCGGCCTTGTCCTTGAGCTCGCGGCTCAGGTCGCGGGCCAGCTTGGTGGCGGCCTCCTCCAGGTTCTGCTCGGCGTTGACGGAAGTGTAACGGACCATTTCCGTCCGGGGACCGGCAAAAATAGCACCAGTGCCGAGGTCGATGGCCCGGGCAGTGAGAGCCACAGTGTATTGTGTTTGGGTGCGCCCGTAGTACTCGAGTTGGCTTGCACCCTGCAGCCGGGCAGAGAGCACGATGTGGAAACGGGCCGCCTCGCTCATGGCTCGCGCTGGCGAGGAGGGCCAGTCGATCACGAGGAATCCCTCGCGCCCGAAGACTTGCTCTGACCAGGCAATTACCGCCTCGATATACTCGTATTCTCCGTCGATTGTAGTGACCACGGAATTCTCCGGAGGCGCAAAGATAGCAGGTGGCTGTTCGGTGCCCGCTACGTCCGCCTCGGGCTGTGTCGTGGGCGGTCCCGTGGGCTCCGCGGGTTGTTGTTGAGCCGCCAAGGCGGGGTCTTCGACCTGCTGATTCTCGTCTGCCTCTGCGGCGCCCGGATCAGCGCCGGCTGCGGCCGGCTCCTCGACCTGAGCGGCCCGATCGAGGGTATCGTCAACCTGGACTCCCGTTCCCTCGGTTGCCTCCGCCCTGTCAACCTCGGCTCCTGTCTCACTTCCTGCCACCTCGCCCTGCTCGGACACCGCGCTGGCTCCAGCCTGCGACGTCTCATTCGTGGGCTCTTCGGCGGCGGTCAGATCGACGGCCTCCTCGGTTTCGCCCGGACCGAGAAACTGCCAGGCCGCGATCGCGCCGATCAGGATGACAAGGGCCACGGCGATTCCGATGAAGAGATTTCGGTTGCTTCGCGCGGGTACCGCTGGCGGCGCGGGAGCGGCCTTCTCCACGGCCGGCGCCGCGGGCGCCTGAACTACAGACTCGGGCGGCGACTTTCCTGCGGGCACTCCGGCGCTCTCCTTGACGGTGGGCGGGAGGCCCGACTCTGCCTCTGTAGCTGGCGGCGCGGGAGTGTCTTTCACGGCTGCGGTCGCGCCGGCAGTCTCCGCTGTGGCGGGAGCCACCACGGTTGGCTCGAGTGCCTGTGCCGGAGATGCACCCTCCCCGACCACCTCGGTTGGCTCGGCAGGCGCCGTCACGCGCGAGGCTATCGCTGTCGCAGATACGAGCCGGCTAGGTTCCGCCTCGACATCTCGAATGGCGGCGACGACGTCCTCGGCGCTCTGGAAGCGCTTGTTCTTGTCTGGATCCATCATCCGGGACAAGATCGTCTGGACCCCCATCGGCACCGTTGGATTAACCTCTTGGACGGGGGCGAAGTTGCCCTCGATGATCTGCAACACCAGCGCTGCCGGCGTATCGGCCTCGAACGGTGTGGTCCCGCTGAGCATCTGATAGAAGGTCACGCCTAAAGAATAGATGTCGGAGCGGCCATCGAGTTGCTCACCGCGACACTGCTCGGGAGAAATGTACTCCGGGGTGCCGACGAGGAAGCCTGCGCGCGTCAGTCGGGTACGAGTGCCCATCTGGGCGATGCCGAAGTCGGTCACCTTGGCCCGCCCGGCTGTGTCGAGCATGATGTTGGCGGGCTTGATGTCTCGGTGCACAATGCCGACCTCGTGCGCCACCGACAGCGCCTCGGCGGTCTGTCGCACGATCGGTACGCACCGTGCCGCGGTCAGGAATCCTTCACGCCGGATCACCTCTTGTAGCGATTCGCCCTTGACGTACTCCATGGCGAAGAAGTGGATGTCGTCCTCCTGGCCGATGGAGTAAATCTGCACGATGTTTGGGTGGTTGATCTGCGCCGCTGCCTGCGCCTCGCGCTTGAAGCGCTCGATGAACGAGGCATCCTCCGACAGATGGGGGCTGATCACCTTGAGCGCCACGACGCGGTTGAGCGACATCTCGTGCGCCTTGTAGACGGTCGCCATCCCGCCAGCGCCTAGCTTGCGGATGATCTGGTAGTTGCCGAGCGCCTCGCCGGTCCAATCGGTCTCTTCCACAACCACGGGCTCCTCCCTTCGGCTGGTCAGGTGACCTGCCCCAGGTGTCTGGCCACTTCGTACCTCATTAGGTCCGTGCATACAAGGGGCAGTAGGAGCCGGCGAAGCGGAGAACAGGCGGGAGAGAGAGCTTTCAAGTAGAAGATCCAGCTTTGGGGGGCGGCCCGATGTCAGGTTAGAGTAAGCCCATGGAAGATCGGCCTGCCCCCAGACAATTTGCCACCACCCACTGGAGCCTGGTGGCCGCGGCCAAGCCCGACAAAGCGAGTCAATTCCGCGCACGAGAGGCGCTCGAGGAGCTTTGCCGGGCCTACTGGTGGCCTCTCTACGCCTTCGTGCGAAGCCGGGGGTGTTCCGGAGACGATGCCCAGGACCTCACGCAAGCCTTCTTTGCACGAATCATCGAGACGGGTGGATTTGCCTCCGCGGATCGGGAGCGCGGCCGGTTTCGCTCCTACCTGCTGGGTGCGATGAAGCATTTTCTGGCCAATGAATGGCACCGGGGCCAGACGCGGAAGCGCGGAGGCCAGGTGCAATTCGTCGAATGGGATACGCTCGACCCAGAGGGCCGATACGCCGGAGCAACAAGGCCATCGGATGATCCGGAACAGCTATTCGATCGCGAGTGGGCACTCGAAACCATGGCCGTGGCTCTGCGATCACTGTGCGACGAGATGACGGCAGCCGGCAAAAGCGAGCTGTTCGAGGCGCTCGAGGGCAGCCTCACCGGAGATGATGACGTCCCTCGGAGAGAAATCGCGACACGCCTGAACATGAGCGAGGGCGCGGTCAAGGTCGCCATTCACCGGATGCGGCGACGTTACGGTGAGCTATTGCGAACCGCCATCGCGGAGACGGTCAGCAATGAGGCGGACCTCGAGGATGAAATGCGTCATCTCGTAGCGGTCCTACGGAGGGAGTGATTTTTCTCTGTAACCTCCTGGCGTGGATCTTTCAGGAAGAAGTGAATGGAACCTGATTGGGAGACTGGTTCATGACGACTTCCGAAAAGAACATCTGCAGGCGCTGTGGGGCGGGCGTTCCGGCGAAATGGCCCGGCAAACTCTGCCCCGCCTGCCTCATGTCGGGCGCCCTGGATCTCACCGACGGCGAGGCAGAGACCATGGCGCCAGCGGCCGAGGGCTCACAGTCGCTCTACGAGGATTCCGAGTTCCCCTGCCAGTTCGGTGACTACCAGTTGCTTGGTTTGCTGGGGCACGGTGGCATGGGCACCGTGTACGAGGCTCAGCAGGTCTCCACCGGGCGCCGCGTCGCCTTGAAGATGCTCGGGCAACAGCTCGATTCCCCAGAAATGCACAAGAGGTTTCTCCGCGAGGGCCGCCTTGCCGCGGGCGTCAGCCACCCGAATAGTCTCTACGTGTTCGGCTCCGAGGAGATCGAGGGGGTCCCGGTGATCACGATGGAGATCGCCGCGGCCGGCACGCTCAAGGACCGGCTCAAGAAACACGGCTCCCTTCCTACTTCGGAGGCCGTGGACGCGATGCTCGACGTCCTCGCTGGCCTGGAATCCGCCTTCGCCGCCGGGGTATTGCACCGCGATATCAAGCCGTCCAACTGTTTCGTGAGCTCAGACGGATCGGTGAAGATCGGTGACTTTGGCCTGTCGGTATCGACGCTGGCAAAGGACGACACCTACATCACGGCCTCCGGCGTCATCATGGGCACACCGGCCTACGCCTCGCCGGAGCAGCTTCGCGGCGATGAGCTTGACGCGCGCGCTGATATCTACTCCGTGGGAGCCACGCTCTTCACGTTACTCACCAACCGGGTGCCCTTCGAGGGAGAGAATGCGGTTCAGGTCGTGGCCAACGCAGTTAACAAGAAGCCAACACCGCTGAGTGAGCTGCGTGAGGAGGTGCCAGCTGGTCTCGAGAAAGTCGTGGCCCGCTGCCTCGCCAAGGAACCAGACGGGCGCTACCCAAACTACAAAGCGCTGCGCGATGCGCTCCTGCCGTTCAGCTCCGAAGAGCCGGAACCTGCATCACTGAAGGTGCGCGTACCCGCCGGCTGGATCGACTACCTGATCGCCTTCTTGATTCCCTACGCGACCCTCATGCTCGCGGTCGGCAATGAGGAGTTTCATCTGCGGTTTCTGATGGAGCGCACGCTGTACTCGGCGAGATACTACGTTGCGTTTCTCTCCTTTGGCATCCTCTACTTCACCCTCACGGAGGGGATCTGGGGTGCCGGCTTCGGCAAGCGACTCAAGGGGTTGCGAGTTGTGTGTACCAGCGGCCGGACTGCCGGCATTGCACGTGCGCTGCTCAGGATCCTCATACCCGTTCTCAGCGTTGAAGGCGTCCGCGTTCCCCTCTTGCTGGCACTGATTTCGGCAAGGCATATCAACGACATGACCACGGCCGAGATCGTGATCTACTCGGTCGCCACCTCGGTCTGCCCCTGGATCCCGGTGCTCTTCACTTGGAGCGCACGCCGTGATAACGGATTCGCCACGGGCTGGGACCTTGCCAGCGGAACGAGGGTGGTCATCAGGCCGAAGGGCACCGAGCGCCCCTCGATCGAGCCTCTGGCTCAGGCAGAAATGTTGTTCGAGGGTCCTATCTCGCTTGGACCCTTCCAGGTCATTGAGGAGCTGGTTCAGGGACAGTGGCTGGTGGCCACAGATCCCGTGCTGCGACGGCGGGTTTGGCTGATACGGCGCTCTGCATCAGCGCTCACCAGCGCTCGACGGAATCTGGCCCGACCCGGGCGCCTGCGCTGGTTGCAGAAGGTGGAGGTGGCCGGAGCCACTTGGGATGCCTATGAGGCACCTCAGGGTGTGCCGTTTCCCAGCCTGGTCGAAGACGGGAAGGTTTTGCCCTGGTCAACTCTGCGCCAGTGGCTCCACGACCTGGCATCGGAGCTGTGGGACGCAAAGGGGGACACAACCGGGGACAATACCCTGCCCGCCGAGCTGAGCCTTGATTTTGTCTGGATCACTGATCAAGGCCGCGCCGTCCTGCTCGATGAACCCTGGCCCGAAGTGAAAACCGCCGCCGCGCTGATCCCCGTTGAGAAAGTGGCCGGCCAGCAGCGTTTCCTGAACTTCGTCGCTGCGCATGCGGATTCGACCAGCCTCCCCCTTCACGCCAGACCCGTGTTGCGGAATCTCCGGGACGGGAAGTTCGAGAAGCTGAGCTTTCTCACTGGCGTTCTGCAGGGACTCTTGGACAAACCCGCCGAGGTCAACAGTGGGATACGTGCCGGGTCGATGTTCATGCTGCCCTTCTACGTCTGGGTCATGATCTTCGTCGCGACCTACACGGCGGAGGGAACGATACCGGAGGCCCTGGGAGGTTCTGGCGCCGGGCTGGCCATGAACACGACCATCTTGGTGCTGGTCGCCAGCGCCTTTCTCCAGCTTCTGGCACTGCCGCTGCGGACGACCTTCGGTCAGTCGATCTTCAGGATGGCGGTCATCAACGCCGATGGCGAGCCCGCCAGCAGGTCTACGTTGTTGATTCGCTGGGCAATCGTTTGGCTGCCACTCCTTCTCCCCCTGTTGCTCATAGCTCTGTTGCTGGGAAGGGCCGAACCTTCCGCGGCGTTCGTCTCCGCTCTCGCAGTGCTTCTCCTTTGGATCAGCGCGGCGCTCTATGCCGTCGGTCATCCCAATCGAGGTCTACACGACCGGCTTGCAGGAACTTGGGTGGTGCGACGATGACGCACCGTTGCTGGGATATGGCTGCTCTCAACCTAGCCATTTGATTTCAAAGCAGTAGGTCTACGAAGACCAGAATCAGAACTGAAACCCGAACCGAGGAAGGTGTATCGATGACTTACGAGGGGAAAGCTGTGCCCGACGGGAAGAGGGTTTACTGGCTCGATAACCTGAGGACTTTCGCGATCTTTCTGGTCGTCGTCATCCACTCGGGAATCGTGTACGAAAGCAGTGGAATCGGCGCGATCTTTTGGATCGTGGACGATCCCGCGACTCACGATATGGTTGGCATTATCAATCTGCTCCTCGATATCTGCGTGATGCCAACGCTGTTTTTCATCTCCGGATACCTGATTCCACGGTCACTGGGGCGGCGGGGCGGTTGGAAGTTCATCAAGGCAAAACTCAGAAGATTGATGGTTCCGTGGCTGGTAGCTGTCTTTACCCTGATACCGATCTACAAAGTCATCTTCCTCTACTCCCGCAACCTGCCCTCGGAGCACTGGAGCACCTACTTTCACTTCAGCAACGGCATCTATGGCATGAACTGGCTGTGGTTCCTGCCTGTTCTTTTCCTGTTCAACCTTCTCTTTGTGCTGCTCTCGAGCCGGGGCTGGGTGCCTTCGAAGATTTCCTTCAAGCTGGGTCTCGTAGTGGCTTTCGTCGTAAGCGTCGCGAGCAGCGTCGCGTTCGACGTGTTCAATGCCGAAGGCTGGACCAAGACGGCGCTGATCGACTTCCAGAATGAGCGACTGCTCGTCTATTTCAGCCTGTTCCTGCTGGGATCTCTCGGTTTCCGGCAGGGGGTCTTCGCGAGCCGACCCCGAAGCAAGAAGCTGTACATCGCTGTCCACGCAACCGCCTGGATTCCGGTCGGTGTCTACACGGTTCTTCTGATCATCTGGCTACTCAACCCCGGCTTCATGCTGATCTCTCCCACCGTGGGCAGCGCCATCTTCTGGCTGAGCTTCTGCCTGTCCGTACTCTCCCTGATGTACCTGACGATCGAGACCTTCCGCTTGTACCTGGATCGGCCGGGGAGAATCTGGGATGAGCTCAACAGAAACTCCTATTACGTGTACATCATTCACGTGATCGTGCTGGGAGGCATCGCCCTCGGACTGCTGGATACAACGATTCCGCCCTTGCTGAAATACCTGATTCTCTCCGTATCGACCTATGTGGCGAGCAATGTGATCGTCTCGCTGTCGCGTAGAGCGTTCTGGGTGCGGCCCCCGATCCAGCGAGCCAGCGAGGCTATCAGAGCATAGGAGGATCAGGATTGATCACTGGTGCCGCTACTCACCCCCGAGCGGCGTTAGTGCGACGGTGCGGAAGTGGATGACCCCACCCTCGGATTGCAGGCCGATTCGACCGGGCCGCACATCACAATCCGTCGCCTCGTTGACCATCTTGCCGTTCAAGATCAGCGTGATGGTGTCGCCATCGACGGTGATCTCGTACCGGTTCCACTCGCCAGGTGGATTCTCGTTCCCCTCGATCTTCGCCAGCGCCCATCCCGGCAATCCGATTTCAGACAGGCGTGCCTCATCGCCACTGATCTTGAAGTCCTGAAAGCCGTACATGTTGCCGGCGTCACCGCTCTTCAACTGCGCCTCCACCGAACTCGGGAGCATCACGGGTCCGGGCATGATCCGCATGAGCACCCCGCTATTGCCAGGTTCTTCGGGCCACCGCCATTCGACGACGAGCTTGAAGTTCTCGTAGTCGTTCTCCGTATAGAGATAGCCAGCGGGTTCTCCCTTGCAGACCAGGACGCCGTCCTCGACGCTCCAGACGTCTTCCATCTTCGCGTCTTCATCGACGAGAAAATACTCCCAGCCAGAAAGACTCTTGCCGTTGAAGAGCGGGACTTCTGATCCAAGGCGGCCGGCTGCCTCCTGGGAGCTCTGGGGCCAAGCCGCCATCGAAGCCGAGAGAAGGACCGCTGTTGCGATGGCACACGTCGCTAATCGTTTCTTCATCAGTCTGTCCTGTCGTGGCGCACCGTTCAGCGCCGTTGCACGGTCAGAGATTAGCCTCCGTAAGAAGCATCCGGAGGCGGTATGGAACCCTTGGTATATCAGGAGAACCACGCTGACAAGGGCAAGCCGGCGACCCCGCTATGCCTCAGACCGTCTCTAGATACTTGTGGACGAAGTTGACCGTCACGGAGCCCTGCCCTACTGCCGAAGCCACACGCCTGACCACTCCGTGCCGTACGTCGCCGGCGGCGAAGATCCCTGGAACACTTGTTTCCAGCAAGAATGGATCGCGCCTCGGCCTCCAGTTCTTCGGCCGACGCCCATCACGAATCAGGTCCTGTCCCGTGAGGATGAACCCGGCCTCGGATCGCTCGACGATGCCTGCCACGATGTCGGAATGGGGTACGGCGCCGATGAAGATGAACATCGCGTCGGCCGGCACCGTATCGGTTTCGCCAGTCGCGTTGTTCTTCATCGTGATGGACTCGAGGCGGTCGGCGCCCGCCGCTTCCGTTACCTCGGTGTTCACCCGCAGCGAGATGTTCTCAGTAGCCTCGATCTGGTCGATCAGGTATTGGGACATGCTCTTCTTCAATGAGTCGCCGCGAATCAGAATCGTGACCTCGCTGGCAAACCTCGACAGGAACATCGCACCCTGACCGGCCGAGTTGGCACCGCCGATGACGACCACTTTCTTGCCTTGATAGTGAACCGCTTCGGAAGTCGCGGCGCCGTAGTACACGGAAGCCCCGGTGAAGGCGTCGATGCCCGGCACGTCGAGCTCGCGAATCCTGACGCCGGTCGATATCAGCAGAGCATGGCAGTTCAACTCGGTTCCGTCATCCAAGGTCACGATCCGGTACGGGTCCTCCACGCGCAGCTCCGTGACTTCCCTGGCCGTCAGGATCTCGGCTCCGAGACGCTTGGCTTGGGTGGTTGCTCGTCGCGTCAGGTCTGCCCCGCTGATGCCCTTCGGAAAACCAAGGTAGTTCTCGATTCGCGCGCTGGTACCCGCTTGCCCTCCTGCCGCGTCTTTCTCGATCACAATGGTTCTCAGTCCCTCCGACGCTCCATAGACTGCCGCGGCCAATCCCGCCGGGCCGGCCCCGACGACGATCAGATCGTAGAAGGACTGCAGGTCGGGGGTCCCAAGGCCCACCTTTTCAGCCAAAGACCGGAGATCCGGGTTTTCCTGAACACTGCCGTCAGGAAAAAGCACCACCGGCAAACGGGGGCGCCCCTCGGAGCTTGCCTCGACCAGCTCCCTGGCCTCTGCGTTCTTTTCGATATCCAGCCACTGATACGGAATCTGGCTGCGGGCAAGGAACTCCTTGACGTTGTGAGAGCTCGCCGACCAGAGCGTGCCGGCCACCCGGATGCCGTCGTAGGGTGCGGGCACCGTGGCCTGCCAGTCGCTCAGCAGGTCATCCAGCACTGGATAGAGCCGTTCCTCAGGGGGATCCCAAGGCTTCATCAGGTAGTAGTCGAGATCGATGGCGTTGATGCTGGCGATGGCCGCGTCGGTGTCCGCATAGGCCGTGAGCAGTACCTTGCGTGATTCCGGATAGAGCTTGATCGCCTCCTCGAGAAACTCGATCCCACTCATGGCGGGCATGCGCTGGTCGACCAAGAAGAGTGCGATCGGCGCGTTTCGCCGCTTGAATTCCCGAGCAGTTTCCAACGCTTCAGGCCCGGAGCTCGCCTTCACGATTCGATAATCACTCCGATAGTGTGCCTGCAGATCTCGGGCGATCGCGTTGAGCACGTGGGGCTCGTCATCGATCGTCATGATGATGGGTTGGGCCATCTCTCTCGTCTCCTTCACTCCTGAAATTCTTCAACAGGTTCGCAATCTATCGGAAGCCTTACAGCAAAGCAGGTACTGCCCGGCTTTGACATCACCGATATCTCGCCGTGGTGTTTTTGGACCACGAGAGTGTGGCTGATGTTCAATCCCAAACCCGTTCCTTCGCCTGGTCCTTTGGTCGTGAAGAAAGGATCGAAGATCTTCGACTGGATTTCCTCGGGGATTCCCCCGCCGCTGTCCTCGATCTCCACGACAACCCAGGGATCCTCTGTCCGTGCCCTGACGATTAGCCGGCCCTCGCCGTCCATGGCGTCGATAGCATTGTCGATGATGTTCGTCCACACCTGGTTCAGCTCGCTCCCGAACGCCTGTATGTCGGGCAAGTCCTCGGCATATTCCCGAACCACGGTGACGCCTCTCTTCAACTTGTTGTGGAGAATGATCAGCGTATTGTCGAGGCCTTCCCGCACGTCTACCGACTGGACGGGGGCCTGATCCATATAGGTGTATTCCTTGAGCGCCCTGACGATCTCGGCGATTCGACCGGTTCCGAGCCCAATTTCGGCAACGAGACTGTGAATCGTAAAGGTGCAGCTCAGCCAGTCGATCGCCAAGGCGAACTGTTCCGGCGTGAACATCTCCTCGAGGGCCCCTAGATCACTCTCCTCGTAACCAACCCCGACGAGCGCTGGGGCCAACTCCCAGGTACTCTCGATACCATGCTCCCCCAGCCATCGCTCGAGGGCCACTTCTTTGTCGCTGCGGACGAGAGCGTTCAGCTCGCTAGGGCGGCGTGCACGCTCCCAAGCCACTCGATCCAGCTCCACCAGCTTCTGTAGCTGCGTCGCGTCGAGCTTCTGCTCTCCCATTCTCATTTGAATGCTCTGCCACTGTGAGAATGTCGCTTGCAGTTGTGCGGCGCCGCGTTGCGCAGCCGCCGCCGGGTTGTTCAGCTCGTGCGCCATGCCAGCGCTGAGCTTGCCCAGGGATGCCATCTTCTCCTGGATGATGAGCTGGTTGTGCGCCTCGCGTAGTTGCTTGAGGGTCTCTTCCAGCTCCTCTGATCGATGCCGCAAGGCTTGTTCACTATTGCGTAGCGCCTCCTCGGCACGCTTGCGTTCCCCGATATCGCGGATGATGCCCGTATAGTAGCGCTCATCACGAACCGTCCACGTCGACAGCGATAGCTCTATCGGAACCTCCTCACCACTCTTGGTCCGTGCGGAGAGCTCGACCGTGGTGCCAATCACATGCCCC
>CALAKE010000546.1 GCA_937922775.1 uncultured bacterium
TTCCTGTCCCTCAACCGAGTCGCCTCCTCCCTGGGGGAGCCGAGCGTCACGAGTACCAGGGCGTTCATGGCGATGGTGGTCCGCGAGAGGCTCGAGGAGGCCCTCGAGCGGCTGTTTCGAGCCCTCGCGTTGCGTCATCCGATTCAGACCATCTATTTCGCCTACCAGGGGCTGCTGAGCGGTGACCGTCGCGCCCGTGCCAACGCGCTGGAGCTGGTCGATAGCACGGTCGAGGGCTCTATGCGCCTACCTCTAGTGCATCTCCTCGAGGAGGAGGACCTCAGAGCGCGTGGCAGAATGGCCGCGGCTGAGCTCGGCCTCGTACCCCCCAGCCTCGATGATGCTCTGCGTGAGCTGCTGAATCCCGGCGATCCGTGGGTGGCCGCGTGTGCCCTCGCGGCCATCAGGACGGAGCGGGGAGACCCATTGCCGGAAGGTCTCAGAAGAGACCTCATCGCCACCGGCTACCCTCCCCTTCTCCAGCTACTCGACCTTGACGATTTCGTCGACTGACCCGCCCGATCCGGGGAGTGAGGGCAGGATGTCCGAGGCGGGTTAGAATGAAAGAAGATCCTTTCTGAGCGGATGGGCGATGGTGCCCCAACATGACGGAGGAAAGCCGCGAGCTCAGGTCATGCCGACGAGCACGGTCGAAGATTATCTGAAGTGCATCTTCCTGGTGCAGCAGAGCGCAGGTGATCGGCTCGTCTCGACCGGCCAGATCGCCGCCGCCCTGGGCGTGGCGCCTGGGACCGCAACTGCAATGGTGAAGACGCTGGCGGAGTCCGGCTTGGTCGAGTACGAGCCCTACAGCGGTGTTCGCCTGGAGCCTGCCGGAGAGAAGCTCGCGGCGCACGTTCTACGACGACACCGCTTGATCGAGCTCTTCCTCGTGCAGGTTATGGGAATGGACTGGAGCGAGGTTCACCCCGAGGCCGAACTGCTGGAACACGCCGTTTCGGACCGGCTCATCGACCGTATCGACGAGATGCTCGGGCGACCTGAGGCCGACCCCCACGGCGACCCGATTCCGAGCGAAAGCGGCGAGCTCGAGCCCACGGATGACCCGACTCTTCTCGACTGCCCCCTCGATGTGCCGGTAAGGGTGGTCCGCGTAACCGACCAAGACAGGGATTTCCTCCGTCTCATCGAACGCTTTGGCCTGATTCCCGGCAGCCAGATGCGCGTCACGGACCGCGACGAGCAGGCCGACACCGTGTTGGTCGCGCCGGGCGTGGGAGAGCCCGTCAAACTGGGCTTCAGGGCCGCCTCGAAGATCCTCGTCAGGGCCCTGGTCTGAGCCTACCCGCCGCGCCTTCATCGAGGAGCCAGGTCAACCGACCATCAGCCGGGACCACCCTGGCAGCCGGCAGAGGCGGCTTGCGCCGCTCAGGCGCGGGCATGTCAGCACCCTCTAGAACCTCTGCCACGACATCGGCTTTCGCGATCCCCGAGGCCAGGAATATCACTTCACGAGCAGCGTTGAGCACTGGCAGGGTCAATGTCAATCGCGGCAGAGACCGCTCCCCCTCCCCTCCCGGTGCCGGCGTCGCCACCACCCACCTAGCCCGTTCCTCTACTGCGCCGGCGCCCGGAAACAGCGATGCTGTATGCCCATCCCTACCCAAGCCCAACAGGACGAGATCGATCCGGGGTGGCCGGCGCCCGGTACCGGCGCTGCCGGCACTGCCGGCACAGCCGGCACTGAAGTGGTTGTCCACACCGAGCTCGCTCTCGAGGGTGGCCTCGTACGCGCTGGCCGCCACCTCCATCGCCTCGGCCTGCCCCTCATGTCCAACCCTCTCTGTTCGGCCCGAGGCAAGAGGCGCCCAGGAAAGCGGTACCAGCGGATGTACCTGCGACCTGTCAACGGGTACGCGATCGATCAAGGCGGAACACGCCATCTGATAGTTGCTGTACCGGCTCCGCGGCGGAGCCCACCGCTCGTCCCCCCAGAAGATGTGCCAGAGGGGCCAAGCGGCAGCGCTGCCGGTGGCGGGCGACGCCAACTGCTGGTAGACGCCGAGCGGTGTCGTGCCACCACTCAACGCGATGGAGAATCGACCCCGGGTGGCAATCGCAAGGCGCGCCGCCGCAAGGACTCGTCTCGCCGCTGCATGACACAACCCGGCGTAGTCAAGTTCAATCTCAGTGTTAGGACGAATCGGTCTCGGGCGAGCACTCATCTCCACGCCTTCAGTCGTTGGCGTTCGGCTCGTGCCAATGGCGACCGTCCCGATCCAGCAGACGATCGGCCTCTGCGGGTCCCCACTCACCTGGAGCATAGTTGGGGAACGAGGCATGGGGGCCCTTTTCCCATGCACAGATCAGGGGGTCGATTACGCGCCACGCCAGCTCGACGCCATCTGCGCGCGTGAACAGCGTCGAATCCCCCAGCAAGCAATCGTGCAACAGCCAGACGTACGCGTCTGCGAGCTGTGCCTGGGAGAAGGCACCCTCATAGTGGAAATGCATGTTCACCGACTGCAGTTGAACCTCAGGGCCGGGTGCTTTGACTTGAAATCGGAGGTGCATCCCCTCGTTCGGCTGTATCCTGAGGCGCAGGAGATTCGGGCGAAGCGCGTCGGTGGGACCTTGTTCGAAGAGGAGGTGCGGCGGCTGGTGGAACTGCACGATGATCTCGCTGACCTTCTCGCGCATGCGTTTGCCCGAGCGTAGATAGAAGGGCACGCCTTGCCAGCGCCAATTCTCGATTTCGAAACGAACCGCGGCGAAGGTTTCGGTGTTGGAGTTCGGAGCAACGTGCTCTTCCTCCCGATAGCCGAACACCTCTTTGTCCCCGATGCGGCCGGACCCATATTGACCGGCGACAGCAACGGACGAGATATCACCCTGCTCGAGCGGCCGGATCGATCGCAGCAACTTGACCTTCTCGTCGCGAACCGCCTGTGCCGAAAAATCCACGGGCGGCTCCATACCGATCATGGCCAGTAGCTGCAGAAGATGATTCTGGAACATGTCGCGCAATAGCCCAGACCGCTCGTAGTAGCCGCCCCGCCCCTCCATCCCGAGGTCCTCGGCGACGGTAATCTGGACGTTGTCGATGAAGCGGCGGTTCCAGACCGGCTCGAAGATCGAGTTGGCAAAGCGGAAGACCAGTATGTTCTGGACCGTCTCCTTGCCGAGGAAGTGATCGACACGGAAGATGCTCTCCTCATCGAAGAGATCCGCAAGCCGGGAGTTCAAGGCCTCAGCGCTCGCAAGATCCCGGCCGAACGGCTTCTCCACGACAATCCGGTCAGCATCGCCCGGTGTCTCCGAAGGCCTGGCAGCCACTCCGGCGCCGGCACCGGCGAGTCCTGCACCGGCAAGGCCGTTGGCAATATCGGCATAGAAGTCCGGAGGGGCCGATAGGTAGTAGATGCGGGCGGGTCGAGCCGATTCGCCCCGGGTGGACCCCGTGTGCCCCGTCACGCCGACGCCGTCCGCCCGGCCTTCGATTTCAGCCAGGCGAGTCGCGAGCCTCTCATAGGTGGCGGGATCGCTGAAGTTCCCCGAGCAGTAGAAGATCTGGCGCTCCAATCGGTCCCAACAGCGTCCCTCGAAGGGACCGGCAAACCTCTCGACAGCGCTCCGCATTCGCTCTCTGTACACCGTGTCGTCCCAGTCACGCCGCGAGACCCCGACGACCGCGAACCGGTCCGGCAGCAGTCCCTCGGTACACAACCGGTAGACGGCGGGGATCAGCTTGCGCGCCACCAGGTCGCCGCTGGCTCCGAACAGTACGAGGACGGCAGGTGCAGGGACCTGGCGCCCCTCCGATTGGCGCAGGTAGGCGGTTATTCCGTCAGCCGGATCCTGCGCACCACGACTGCCGCGGGAGCTCACCGTAATGCCTCATCCACGGCAGCAACCAGCCTCCTGACGGCCGTCCGCAAACCACCCACGGCATGTACGCGGAGCACCCGCTGTCGCCTGTCCTGCAACGCCTGCAGATCTCCCAGCGCCTGGGCCCGCGCCAGTACACCGAAGGTGTAGCCGCGTCCTGGGCAGTCGAGGTCATCCGCATCGTCTGCGGTGATCTGAAGAAAGACGCCGCTGTCAGGACCACCTTTGTGGAGTTGGCCCGTCGAGTGCAGGAATCGCGGGCCCCAGCCAAAGGTCGTCGCGACGCCGAGGCGATCGCGGAGGAAGCATCGCATGCGGGTGAGGTCATCCTTGATGCCCTCGTCCGGCCCGACGAACGCCTGAATTCCTATGTAGTCGGGCGCCTTCGATCGCCCCAAGTGGGTGCGTAGCCAGCCCACCAAATCGAGGTCTCCGCCAGTGCCCCCGGCAAGGCCCGGATCGGCATCCAGATCGGCGAAGAGCGACAGGTCATCGTCCAGATATACTGGCTCGGGCTCAGGCAGCGTCCCCTCGATCTCGTACGCCGCCAGCAGTTCGCCGGTGCGGTCCTTGGCCTCCTTGACGTTCGGCTCATCGAACGGATTGATGCCCATGAGCGCCCCGGCCACGGACACAGCGAACTCCCACCGGAAGAACTCGGCGCCCAGGTCGGCCGGGTCCTGCAGAACCACGCACGTTACCGGGTGGCCAGCGCTTGCGAGGTCTGCGAGCAGGGCTTGCGTATCGGCGTCCTCTTCGTCGGCGAATCGCATCGAGACGAAGAACCGGTCATCACCGTAGCCGGATACTCGACCCCGCGGCTCGCCGTGCACGGGAACCAACCCGAGCCCCTGCTTTCCGGTGCTCTCAGCAATGAGCTGCTCGACCCAGTCGCCAAACGCGAGCAGACGCGGCGACATAGCGAAGGAGATCTTGTCACGGCCGCTCTTGAAGGCCTCGTACAAGGCGATCCCGAGCAAAGCGCCAGGATTCTCGACCACGGGCACGCCCGCCGCACAGCTCTGCACCATGCGGTAGGCCGAGTCAACGACGGCGTAGACATCGATCCCCATCAGGGCCATCGGCACAAGGCCGAAATAGGACAATGCTGAATAGCGGCCGCCGATATCGGGGGGGTTCAACCACAGCGTTTGGAAGGCACGTTCGCCTGCGACTCGGGCCAGATAGCTGCCCGGATCGGTAACCGCCACGAACCGCTCCCCAGGGTTGGGAAGCACCGGCGCAACGAGGGAATAGAAGTAGTCGGCGAAGGCTTGAGTCTCGATGGTCGTGCCCGACTTGCTGGATACCACGAACAAGGTCCGGGCAGGGTCGATCTGCGCCGCGATCGCATGCACGGCGGCTGGAATTGTGCTGTCGAGAACGAAGAAGTTGTCGATCCCGAAGACCGAGGCGCAAACCTCCGGGCAAAGGCTGCTGCCACCCATCCCGAGCAGTACGACGTGCTCGATGTCGCTCCCCTGGACGGAGGCGCCGAAGCTGCTCAGAGAAGCACACTCCCCCAACATCTCCTCCGCGATGCCGAGCCAACCGAGCCGGTCGCGCACCGTTCGCTGCACATCTTCGTCGCTGGTCCAGAGCCCGGCATCCTTGTCCCAGAGTCGCTGCAAAAACTGAGTCTTGTCGAGCTTGTCTCCAGTAGCAACCATGCGGTCCGACACCGCGGGGGGAACCAGGTACCGTTTCATCTCGTCCGTCGAGGCGAGCTGCCCACACTCCGCCAACCGCTGCCGTGGGTTATCGGACATCAGGAGGACCTTTCATGAGATTCGTTGTGACCACGTTGCGTTCCTGTTTGTGCCCATCATCATAACTTCGTGCCGGAGGACGGCGCACTCAGAGCAGCGCCCGGGCTCGTTTCTCGAGCTCGTCTGCATGAAAACCGAACTTCTCCAAGTTGACGGGACCGGGCGCAGAAGCACCAAAGCGGTCAATTCCCAGGACGTCTCCTTCAATGCCCACGTAGCGCGCCCACCCGAAGGTCGTGCCCGCTTCTACGGCCAGCCTGGCACTCACCGATGGTGGCAATACGCCGGACCGGTACTCTTCGTCCTGACTTTCGAACAGCTCCCAGCACGACAGGTTCACAACCCGACAAGCGATGCCCTCACCTACCAAACGGCTCCATACCTCGAGCGCCAGGTGCACTTCAGATCCGCTGGCGATCAGGATGAGCTCTGGGTCGCCACCATTCGGTGCGTCGGCGAGAACGTAGCCTCCCCTGCGCAGCATTTCAGCCCCGGCGAACCCTTGCCCCTCGCGGTCGAGAACGGGTAGACCCTGCCGGGTGAGGACGAGCGCCACCGGCCCCTCACGACTCTCGATCGCGATTCGCCATGCTTCTGCTACCTCGTTGGCGTCGGCGGGGCGAATCACGGTGAGGTTGGGTATCAGGCGTAGCGAGGCAACCTGTTCTACCGGCTGGTGGGTCGGGCCATCCTCTCCTACGGCAATGCTGTCGTGCGTGTAGACGTAAACAACGTTCAGACCCATGAGAGCCGCCAGGCGCACGGCCGGTCGCATGTAGTCCGCGAACACCAGGAAGGTGCCACCGTAGGGAATGAGGCCTCCGTGCAAGGCCATGCCGTTCATCATGCTGCCCATGGCATGCTCACGGATGCCGAAGCGCATGTTGCGCTGATCGTAGGCTCCACGGTTGAAGTCGCCGCTGCCGCTGATCACGGTCTTGTTGGAGGGCGCCAGGTCGGCAGAGCCTCCCATCAGCTCGGGCAGGACCTCGGCGACGGCGTTCAGGACCTTCCCTGATGCGGCCCGCGTTGCCAGCTTGCCCTCCGCCGGCTCGAACTTCGGCAGGTTACGCGTCCAATCGGGAGGCAATTCGCCGCCCATTCTCCGCTGCCACTCAGCCTCCAGCCCGGGCTCGGCTTCACGGTAGGCCTGCAGCTTGCCCAGCCACTCCCGCTCGCACAGAGCTCCCTTCTCGGAAACGACGGCGAAGCGCTCCCTGACCTCGGAAGGAACGAAGAACGACGGCTCCAGGGGCCAGCCGAGGTTTTCCTTCGTCAATCTCAACTCCTCCTCACCGAGAGGCTCGCCATGAGCGGAGGATGTGTCCTGCTTGTTCGGGCTACCGAAGCCGATTTGGGTGCGCACGGCGATCAATGACGGGCGATCCTCCTGCTCCCGTGCCTGACCAATCGCCGCTTCAATCGACTGCACGTCGTTGCCATCGTCGACCTGTTGGACATGCCAGCCGTAGGCCTCGTAGCGCGCCTTCACGTCCTCGCTGAACGTCAAGGGAGTATGGCCATCGATGGTGATTCGGTTGTCGTCGTACAGGACAACGAGCTTGCCCAGCTTCAGGTGTCCCGCCAGAGAGGCAGCCTCAGCCTGAACGCCCTCCATCATGTCCCCATCACTCGCCAGGACATAGGTGTAGTGGTCGACGATCAGGTGACCGGGGCAATTGAACTCGGCCGCCAACCTCGCCTCGGCTAACGCCATCCCCACCGCATTGCCGAACCCTTGCCCCAACGGCCCCGTGGTCGTCTCGACTCCTGGAGTGTCCCGGTACTCAGGGTGACCTGGCGTGGCGCTCCCCCATTGGCGAAATTGCTCGATCTCCTCCATCGACAAATCGAAGCCACTCAGATGCAACATCGAATAGAGCAACATGGAGCCGTGCCCTGCCGACAATACGAAGCGATCACGCCCCGGCCAAGCCGGGTTGGCTGGGTTGAAGCGGAGAAACCGCGTCCAGAGTGTGTAGGCCATCGGGGCGGCGCCCATGGGCATTCCTGGATGCCCCGAGTTGGCCTTTTGCACTGCGTCCGCCGACAGCATGCGGATCGTGTTGATGCAGAGGTCGTCGATGACGGAAGTGTTCGGTTTTTCGGGCATGAATTGCTCCGCTGGTATCCAATTGATCGCCTCGGCGACCGTAGGCAAGGTCCTGAGAGGCTTACGGACCCTTGCATGTGGCAACACGGCGACTACCTTATATGACTCGAGCAGGCTGCTAAGATTGCGTATCGAGCCATGAACAGTCAAATGCCAGGCATCCCCGACCGTAGCTCACAGCGCAAGCCGCCATTTCCACGCGGCGAGAATCTCGCGCATCGAACAAGCCGCCGGCGATGCGCCATTCCCATCGCCATCCTCGTCGCGGCAACGTCGATTGCGGTCTTCGGCTGTAGCATGCTCGGCGACACGCCTCCCGATCTCGACTACTACGCCAGCCTGACGGCTGACGGCGTGAGGGTCGTCGTTACCGTTCACGGAGGGCCCCGACCCACGGCGTGGATCGGCTTCGGACTCACGCCGATTGCACCCGATCAGGTGTCCCGACAAATCGTCGGTTTGGAGGCCAGGCGGAGCGACGGCGTAGCTCTGGAGGTCGAACAGCTAGGGCGGTCCGCCTACCGGGTCGATGTCGGACGTGCGGACCCGTGGGAGTTCGAGTATGTCATTCTCCTCGACCATCCTCCTGCTGATTTCTATCACCGCTCGAGCACGCGATCGGCGCAACACGCCGTGCTCATCGGCATCGACGTTTGGGCTCAAATCTACTCGTCGCCAGAAGCCGTCGGCGCGCTCCCCCAGGAACGGCCGCTCTGTCCTGTCGGCGAGGTCTCGGTAAGCTTCGATGTGGCCAGCGTGCCGCCAACCTGGCGCGTCTTGTCAGCCGAGCGTGAGGTCGACTTCAATCTATTCCGCCTCGCGTCGCATCCCGCAGACAGTGTATTCGCCCTCGGCCCCTACCAGTTGGAGCAGGTCGGCCATGCGGGGATCCGAGCGGCTGTTCATGATGACTGGCCGCTCGACCGCGCGACCATTCTCAATACCGCGACCCAGCTTGCCCGTGTGCTCGTCACGAAGCTGGGTCCACCTCCTGGCGACTCCCCTCTCCTCGTATTCACGCCCCTGCCGCCCGAAACCCTGCCGCCGGGAGGAGCTCGGAGCGCGGGGATGGCGTGGAACCGAACATTGAATCTCTTCGGCGGATTGACTCCAGGCTTGCCATCGGCCAGTAGAGAGATTCGTGAGATGAGCGCCATCTTCATAGGTCACGAGCTCTTCCACCTCTACGTGCCTTGGGGGTTGCCCGTCACCCAGGAGCTCTCGTGGCTCTCTGAGGGATGGGCCATGCACATGGGCAGAACTGCTGCGGTCGAGGCAAAACTGTTGGGCCGGGCCGGCAGTCACCGCGCACTCCGCGAGGCCTACGAGCGCTACATCGGGATGGGCGGCCACCGGGCTGGAAATCTGGAGGATGCGGGTGTGGGCGGCGAGGAGATCCGTGAGCTGTTGTACGTCAGAGGAGAGTTGGTGTTCCGAATCATGTCGCTGGAATGGCAGGAGAGCGGCAAGCCCGGACACTTCGACAGCGTTCTCTGGCAGAGGCTGCTGGCCGCCTATGATGGCGTGAACCCACTGACGCCCGACGTGATCGCATCTGTGCTGAGCAGCATGGTGAGTCCATCCACGGTACGTCGGTACGTGGAAGGAACCTCGAGCATCACCATGGCGGAGCTCGGGTTGAGGTAGCGTGGCCGCCCGGCGCCGTAGCTTCCGTGACCGCGCCACAAGCCGATTCTCCCCTCTACACTCCCCGCGCGCCGTCATCGTGTCGGTCCTCGTCTTTCTTCTTGGAGCGGCCTGTACGCCCATCGAGCTGCCCCCGCCCGCTGAGGAAGGACCCGCGCTCTCCGACTCCTCCGGGGAGGGCGTGCACCCAGACGCACTCCTCTTGCCTGGCCTCGCCCCCGTTTTGGATTTAGGTGAGGAAATGCCGAACCTCAATCTCACGACCCAGCTCGGCCAACCGCTGGAGCTCACGGACCTGGCAGGGACCGTCGTCGTTCTGGGCTTCTTCTCGTGCCAGCACCCGGAAAGCTCCCCAGGTGCGATCGCGACACGCCGCCTGATTGAGCT
Organism: uncultured bacterium; assembly: GCA_937922775.1. Taxonomy (GTDB): domain Bacteria; phylum Acidobacteriota; class UBA890; order UBA890; family UBA890; genus CALAKE01. The sequence continues at coordinate 9,766 of CALAKE010000546.1, forward strand.
TCAGAACACCCTGCGTCCTGACCTCTGGGACCGGGTACGGATCGTGACGATCAGCACAGAGCCCCTCGTCGACACCCCCGACGTCCTCCTCCGCTGCGGCCACGATTTGGGTACGAATCCTGATCGTTGGACGCTCACCACGACGTCCACTGATTTTACCGCCACGGCAGCCAGGCTGGGCGTCTTGATCTGGGATGAAGAAGGCAGCGAGACCGCCCACACGCTCAGCACTCTGGTCGTCGATCAGCGGGGTGTCCTCGCCGACCGTTTCCGTGGGCTGACGCAATGGACGGTCGGTGACTTGATCGCCTCGGTGGTCCAAGTCGCCGAGCGCTGAAGGTCCGGGGAGGCACGGGGTAATCACCTCGGCGGACAGTTCACTCGCGGTAAGGGTACTTGCCCGTCGGGTACCCGTATCGCCGCTCGCTCAAGCGTCCGCTACGGCGATCACCCCGCGCCTCCCTCACGTACTACCGAGCGAACACCTAGATGCGGTAGTTGCCAAAGGCAAGGATGGCGGATCACAAGATCGGCTACTCCTCCACCGGTAGCACCAGCCGGTAGCGCTTCACCATGATGGTGCCGGCGTCGTCCTGCGTGACGCCCGCAACGACGCGGCCGCGGATCGCCAGATAGTCGACGGAGCGACTCAACTCCTCAAGCACCTCGACGTCTCCCAGGTATCGCCCGTCGCCATCGAACGCGTCGATGTTGGCTCGGTCGCGCCAGCATGGGTCTTCCCGGGCCGCGGCATAGCCGACCTCGAGAGGGTCTCCAGCGCATCCAGGGAGCGGCTCGCTGCGGCCCAACCGATGCAGCCAGATCTCCCCCGTTTGTGTCGGCACGAACCAGCGGTATGCGGGTTTGTGGTCAGGAATTTGCGAGGTATCGAGCTCAAACCCGGCGGCGTCCGCCGAATGCCTGGCATAAGCCGTTCGGGTGGATGCCATCGTCTGACGGCGTTGCCATTCCTTGTGCTCTGGTAGGACGGGGACGGGATCCCAGTATCGGTTCACGATCAGTCGCGACCCGTCGGGGGCCAGCACTTCGAACTGGTAGCGATCGGAGGCGCCGTAGACGAGCTTGCCGCCGGGCGCTGGACTCGAATAGTGATTGGGGCTGTACGGCGTCATCGATTGGTTTCCAATCGGAGTCTCGAAGGTCGACCGCTCGTAGTCGATATCCGGTGCCCACACGACGTCTTGCGAGCCAGCAGGGCCAACCGCTTGAGCACCGAGGCGGCGAACCCCGGCCTGGTCCGACCTGGCGTCAACGGGCTTCCAGATGGCCCCGTCGGCTAGCGGGAAGATTCGTCTGACAAAGCTGCTCCCCGTTTCGAGTGCCCAGGTATCGACGGGCTCGCCGGAGGGCGCGTACACGTTGACTCGACCGAGCTGGTTGTCGAGAACGAAGACGTGGCCGGATGCGTCGGCGGCGACCGTTTCCGGCCTCGTGTACTCGCCTGGCCCCTGGCCCTCCCCGCCATAGGTGCGAATGAATACGCCCTCGTAGTCGTAGGCCCGCACGGCCGGGACCTGGGGATCAACGACGTAGACGCGATTGTCGGTGAGATACAGGGCGGTGACGTAGCCGAACATGTACTCGTCGGCCCCTGCCGCAACGCCGATTGACGCTTCCTCGATCAGCTTCGCAGTGCCGCCCCACACGGATCCCGACTCGTTAACGACCGTAGTGACGTTGACGTCGGTCGTGATCGTGCCCTGCCACTCTCCGTTTCCCTGTTCGACGACCTCACCAGCACAGGCGATCGTCGCAAGACAGAGAGAAAGCACGCTGCGAAACAGGGATACTCTCATTGCACAGCTCCACTCTCGCCGACTACTCAAATGCGGATGAGAGAATCCTAATTCTCGTGGAGGCCTATCTCAACGGTGGGTCGGTGCTACGGGCGTTCTGGTGTCGCCGAGGTGAGGGCCAGATTTGAACTGGCGACCTACGGGTTATGAGTCTGACGAGATTCCACATACGACCGTTACTATCGGGGTTGGCCAGGTGAAGATTCCCTCGCCTAGACCGAAGACCGGGATAGGGGCCAGGTTGAGGCTCGGCAGAGCCGTTCGGGCAATGCGCCGGTGGATTCGCCGATGAGAGTCGGAAGATAGGCCGTATCGGTAGCGGACGCTCGAGCACACAGCTTAGGGAGGCGCGGGGTGATCGCCGTAGCTGGCACTCCAGCGCATGGCCCCAGGGAGGCGCGGGGTGATCGCCGTAGCGGACGCTTGAGCGAGCGGCGACTCGTTATCCCGAGGGGCAGACTCTCATACCGCGAGTGAACTGTCCGCCGAGGTGATTACCCCGTGCCGACCGCGCAGATGCGCCCGGTCCGCTGGTGTGACTACGCCGAATCCATCGCCTCCGCATGCTGCAGCCGATAGAGACGCGCGTAGATCCCGTCGCCGGCAAGGAGCTCCTCGTGCGTCCCCTCTTCGCGTACCTCCCCATGATGCAGCACGATGATCCGGTCGACATCACGGATGGTCGACAGCCGATGAGCCACGATGATCGCCGTGCGGTCAGCGATGAGTCGATGCAGGGCACGCTGGATGCGCGCCTCGGTCTCGGAGTCGACGTTCGAGGTTGCTTCGTCGAGGATGAGCACCTCGGGATCGAGAGCCAGGGCGCGCGCGAACGCAAACAGCTGGCGCTCGCCGGCGGAGAAGTTTGCGCCGAGCTCCTGCACCGCGGTGTCGTAGCCGAGCGGCAACCGGCTGACAATCGGATCGAGCTGCACGGCGCGCGCCGCGCGTTTGATGTCGGGCTCGGTGACCGTGTCGGTGAACGCGAGGTTGTCCATCACGGTACCGGTGAACAGGTGAACGTCCTGCAAGACCACGGCGAACAGGCGCCGGAGCTCAGCGAGGTCGAGCTCGCGCACGTCGACGCCGTCGACGCTCACGCCGCCCTTCTGCACATCGTAGAAACGATTGAGCAGCTTCAAGATCGTGGTCTTGCCGCTGCCGGTCGCGCCGAC
>CALAKE010000547.1 GCA_937922775.1 uncultured bacterium
CGGCTGCTGGACGTCTAGGGTTCGCGTCGGTCGGCAGGGAGGCATCACCTCGGCGGACAGTTCACTTGGTTTCCGGTCGGCGGGGAGGCATCACCTTGACGGACAGTTCGCGCACATGGTCCGCAGGTGAGCCCGAGGGTCCAAAGCCTTCGCGCTCAAGCGTCCGCTGCGGCGACGCCTCCCCGCCGACCTCGGTCCTAGCGTTCTGCCAAGCTGGCCATTCTGCGTCGATCAGATCTCCGACCTAGAGAGACAACGTATGTCCCGCATCGGCCACGCCCCGCGCCACCAGCTGCGCAGGCAAAGTTGCCACATGCCTCTCTACGAACCATGTGCGCGAACTGTCCGCCAAGGTGATTACCCCGCGCCGACCGGCAACCGAGCGCTGCAATCGACCTATCGGCTAGTCGGCCGCCGGTAGTGGCCGGTCGGTGACGATCTCCAGGGCGTGGGTGATGATCGGTTCGAGAGCCTCGAGATTGTCGCGGACGCCGCTGGGACTGCCCGGTAGATTGATGATGAGGGTGCCCTGGGAGATACCGCAGGCGCCGCGCGACAGAGCGGCGAGCGGAGTGGAAGCGAGCCCTCGGGCGCGGAGGAATTCGGCGATCCCCGGTACCTGGCGGCCACAGAGCTCCAGGGTTGCTTCGGGCGTGACGTCAGTGGGTGACAGGCCGGTGCCGCCGGTGGTGAGAACAAGGTCGACGCTGCGGTTGGCGGTCCAGTTACGCAGGGCGGCTTTGATCTCGTCCACGTTGTCGGGCACGACCGCTGTGCTCTCGAGCCTGAAGCCCCATTTCTCGATGGCATCCACGATGGGGGGCGAGCCCCCGTCCTCACGCTCGCCCGCCGCCACGCTGGTGCTGACCGTGAGGACAGCGGCGCCGAAGGTGTGCGGGGAAACCGCCTTGGCTCCGAGTCGGTGTGCGTGCGGGGCGTCTGTCATCGTCTCCACGTACCGGAGGCGCCGCCTGCCTTCTCCTCCAACCGTGCGTCCGTAATCGTCATACCGCGCTCGATGGCCTTGCACATGTCATAGAGCGTCAACAGAGCCACCGAAACGGCTGTCAAGGCTTCCATTTCCACGCCAGTGGGCCCGCTGCAGGCGGCTTCGGCAGTCACCAGCAGCCCCTCATCGATGGCCTCGACCTGAACGTCTACATGACTGAGACGCAGGGGATGGCACATCGGTATCAGATCGGCCGTGCGCTTGGCTGCCTGGATGCCGGCGATGCGGGCGACCTCGACGACATTGCCCTTGGGAACCTCTCCCTGCAGCACGCGCTCGCGGGTGGCTGGTTTCATCACGAGGCGTCCGGACGCCCGCGCGCGGCGCCGCGTCGGTCCCTTGTCGCCGACGTCGACCATGCGAGAGCGGCCCTCGGCATCGATGTGGCTGAGCTGATCGCGATCCGTCATGTCGCAAGGAGCGTAGCATGCTGCCTCGGCCTCTTGAAAAGGTCGACCGCAAGCTAGTTCAAAGCGCAGATGGGGGACCGGTTCGCCCCGGATCATGGCAATGTCACCCTGGTAGAATACGGCCTCACTCAATGCGCGACGCGGATGGCTTCTATGCAGCGTGTTTTCCGGGCCATCGTTGCTCGAAAGGGAAGGTCCATAGGTATGAGAGCCGGTAGGGCGAGCTGTATGTCGAAGGTATTGGCTTCGATCACTCTGGCCATGGGCGTGTTGGTCGCCGCTGGGGCGGACGCGCAAATCTCGGCCGACGAGTATTCCGAACGCCGGGCGCATCTGATGGAAGCTCTCGGTGACGGCGTCTACTACTTCCAGGGTGCCACCGCGCCGTCCAATGACTATACGGTCTGGGGGCAGGACAGCGATTTCCACTACCTGACCGGATTCAACGAGCCGAACGCTCGCCTGATCATGGTCAAGTCTGGAGATGAGATCCGCGAAATTCTGTTCGTCCGCGAGCGCAATCCGGCACGCGAGATCTGGGAGGGGCACCGCTTCGGCGTGGAAGGGGCCAGGGAGCTCACGGGCATGGAGTGCCAGCCGGTCGGCCTATTCGATACCTTTCTGCAGAGTGCGAGCTGGCGTGCTCACGAGGTGGTTGTCTCGCCGATGGGGCCGGCGGACGATGAGATTGTCGCAGGCCTGTTCGAAGTGATGGACCGAAACTCACGGTTCGCCCGTGACGGCGCCGAGCGCTCCGCGGCCGGCGTCAGGTGGATCAATCCGACGGTCGCGCTTGGCCGCATGCGGTCCATCAAATCGCCTGCCGAGATCGAGCTTCTGCAGACCGCGTCGACGATTACGAGGGAAGCGCACATCGCTGCCATGCAGGCGATTGAGCCGGGGATGAACGAGTTCGAGATTCAGGCTCTGATCGAGTACTCCTTCCGGCGCTACGGAGCTGGGCGACCGGGTTTCGCCTCGATCGTCGGGTCGGGGCCGAACAGCACTGTCCTGCACTACAACAGCAACGACCGATTCATGCGTGATGGCGACATGCTGGTGATGGATATCGGCGCGGAGTACGACCGGTACACCACCGATATCACGCGCTCGGTTCCAGTGAGTGGCAAGTTCACCGACGAGCAGCGTGAGATCTACGAGATTGTGTTGGAGGCGCAGCTTGCCGCGGAAGAGATGGCTCGCGAGATCGGCGTTTCGCAGCGCGACTTGAGCCAGGAGGCGAACCGGGTGCTGGCGGCTGGGCTGGCGACGTTGGGCCTGATCGAGTCAGCCGAGGCGACCTTGCCTGGTTCCGAGCGGCCGCAGAGCCGGCTCTTCGCTCTGCATGGCCTGGGTCATGGCATCGGCCTGAACGTGCACGATCCCAACAGCCCGACGGTCGAAATCGGCTATGCCTTTACCCTCGAGCCCGGCCTGTACATTCGTGAGGATGCCCTTGATCGAATAGGGGACGGCCCCGAGGCCGATGCGCTGCGCGAGCGCTTGCGGCCGATCATCATGAAGTACAAGGACATCGGTGTGCGAATCGAGGACTCTTACGCCTACACTGATGGGGGCTTGGTGCGCCTCAGCGAGGGTATTCCTCGGACCGTCGATGAGGTTGAAGCGACCATGGCGGATGAGAACTTCGCCAACCATCATCGGCTCGAGGATTTGGTCGAACGGTACAAGAAACTGCGACGCGAGCAGCGCTAGTCATGGGGAATCGAGAGGAACGGAGGGCGCAGCGGGAAGAAGCGACGGGAATCCGGGACGAGGCCAGGGGAATCCGGGACGAGGCCGCCGGACACCGGGACAGACAGTTGTGCCTCTGGAGTAAGGAGGCGCTGGCGGCGCTGGCGGAGGATGGCGCAGCTTGGAAGGGCCGGTTCGAAAGGGAGACTGCACGCTCGAAGCCGGGGAACAGGGCGCCGGGAATCGGCTCGGATGGTGAGAGTCTCCGGGCCCTTCACTCGCCGGCGGATCTTCCCGGGTGGTCGTTCTCCGAAAAGTTGGGATTCCCGGGAGAGTATCCATTCACACGCGGCATCCACTCGAGCATGTTCCGTGGCAGGCTCTGGACCATGCGGCAGTATGCCGGGTTCGCCACCGCCGAGGAGACCAACGAGCGTTTTCGCTACCTGTTGGAGCGGGGGCAAACGGGCCTGTCCGTGGCCTTCGATCTACCTACCCAGATCGGCTACGACTCCGATCACCCGATGGCACAAGGTGAGATCGGCAGAGTCGGCGTGGCTGTCGATTCGGTGCACGACATGGAGGTGCTGTTCAACGAGATCGACATCGGAACGGTAACCAGCTCGATGACGATCAACGCCACGGCTGCCACATTGTTGGCCTTGTACTGTGCTCTGGCGGAGCGGCGAGGAATACCTCTCGACAGCCTCGGGGGCACGATTCAGAACGATATCCTCAAGGAATATGTGGCACGCGGCACGTATATCTACCCGCCAGGACCATCATTGCGGCTGATCACCGATACCCTCCGTTTTTGTGCTGAGCGCGTGCCGCGATGGAACAGCATCAGCATCTCCGGCTACCACATCCGTGAGGCCGGCTCGACAGCGGCCCAGGAACTGGCGTTCACCTTTGGCAATGCAATCGCTTACACGGAGGCAGGCCTGTCAGCGGGCCTTGTAATCGACGATTTTGCGCCGCGCCTGTCGTTCTTCTTCAATGCCCACAATCATCTTCTGGAGGAGGTCGCCAAGTTTCGCGCCGCTCGGCGGCTGTGGGCACGCATCCTCAAAGAGCGCTTCGGCGCCACGAATCCGCGTGCCTTGCACATGCGATTCCACGCCCAGACCGCCGGCTCTACGCTGACCGCCCAGCAGCCGTTCAACAATGTTGTTCGCGTCGCCATCCAAGCCCTGGCGGCCGTGCTCGGCGGCTGCCAGTCGCTGCACACCAACAGCATGGACGAAGCACTCGCTCTTCCTACGGAGGAATCAGTGCGAACGGCGCTACGGACCCAGCAACTCCTCGCCTACGAACACGGCGCGGCAGATATCTGTGACCCATTCGGTGGCGCTTTCAGTATCGAGTCGATGACGGAGGACCTGGAAGAAGAGGCCTCGGCGATTCTGGACACGATCGAGCAGATGGGAGGAATGGTGCCGGCCATCGAAAGTGGTTACGTCCAGCGGCAGATCGAGAAAGCGGCCTATGACCATCAGATGGCGGTGGAGTCTGGGGATCGTGTCGTGGTGGGTGTCAATCGCTTCGAGGACGAGGCGGAAAGCACGACCGGCATGGCGCTGTTGCAGATTCCTCCGGCGCTAGAGGTGAAGAAGGCCGAGGAGCTAGAGACCCTCCGGCGCGACCGCGATCGCGATCGCGTCGAACGTGCTCTCGATAAGGTGACCGATTCGGCTGAAGGCGCCGCGAACGTGGTTGAGGCGATCCTCGAGGCGGTCACGGCAGAAGCGACACTGGGCGAGGTTGCAGATCGCCTGCGCGGGGTGTTCGGCGAATATAGCGATGGGGGAACATTTCGCTGATCTCGTTTGCCCTGTCGCAGCCGGGATGTCACCAATCCGACAGTCCCAACACGATCGCATCGGACGGGCTCCGATCGAAATCGCGGTATAGAATGGATAGATCTGGAGTAGACGAATCTGATGAGTGAAAGCAGTCCGCCCTCTGATTTCTTCCCCTCGGTACTTGAACCATGAAAATACTCACTGCCGCTGATATGGCGGAAACGAAGCCAGGCCGCACGCGTCGAGCCGGGCGGACTCGACTATGGCATGTACTCATACTGGCTCTGGTTGCGGCCTTCGGCGCCGTCCCGATTTCGGGGCTGGCACCGGCGGCGTTGGCCACGAGTGCCGGGGGCCAGGATTTGAACCTCGAGGAGTTTCCCAAGCTAGAAGAAGAAGACCTGGAGCCCGTCTACCAGCAGTTTCTCGACGACGTGCACTGGATCATCACGCCGACCGAGAAGGATGTTTTCCTGCGTCTGCAGACCAATGAGCGGCGGGACGGCTTCGCTGAACGGTTTTGGGTTGTTCGTGACCCCACGCCCGGCACGCCGGCCAACGAGTATATGGACCTGCACTACGAGCGACTGGAGTACGTGGAGAAGCACTTCGGTCGCGAGTCACCGCGTGAGGGCTGGCGGACCGACCGCGGACGCTACTACATGCTTCTCGGCGAGCCCATGAGCATGAAGTCGCTTCCCAACACCCAGCAGGCCTACCCGGCAGAAATCTGGTGGTACCACGCGGAGCCCAAGCTCGGAATTCCTCCCTTTTTCTACCTGCTGTTCTACAAGTCGTACGGCACCGGTGAGTTCCGGCTCTACAGCCCCCTCGTAGACGGCCCCATGAAGCTCCTGAACCCATCGGGCGAATCCTCGGTGCGCCAACTTCAGTCCGCCGGTAATGCACAGTACGGCGCGCCCCAAATGTACGACGGCGAAATCGGCGCTGCTTATCAGGTGCTCCAGGATGTCGACGGGGAGCTCGCGCAGGTCGCTCTGTCATTCATCCCCGGTGATTCGTCGGCGCTCATGGGGGCGCAGTCGCTGCGCTCGGAGATGATGATCGCGGATATCGCGAATATTCCTGAGCGCATCATGCCCAACCCGATGTGGGCCTATCGTGTTCTTACTGGTGAGACTGAGGCTGAAGTTCGATTCGAGACCCTGCCGATGCGGGCAGACGCCATCGCCCTCCTCGATCCCAGCGGCATTCCATTCCTTCACTACGCAGTTCGCACCGAAGGCGGGCGCCTCAACCTCATCGAGTACGAGGAGCGCTTCTACATCACCTTCGAGGTCAGTGGCGCGGTTCTCGATGATCAGGCGCGGGCCATTGCCCGCATTGAAGGTCTCCAGGGCGGCGGGAAGATCCTGCAGGCCGATCTCGAGGAAGAAGAGGCGCGTATGCTGCGGCGTGGGCCCCTCCTTCATATGGACCGGATGCCGTTGGTGCCTGGCGAGTACAAGCTGGACCTGATTCTGGAGAACAACGTCTCGCGTGAGTTCGGGCGAGCCGAGTTCGACCTGCGAGTGCCGGGGCTGCGGGACGATCGCCTGCGAACTTCGAGATCCATCTTGCTCGACCAGTTCGAAATCCGCGACGACTATGATCCGTACGGTGGGCATCTGCCCTTCCAGATCGGCAGGCTGGTGCTTCTACCGTCCGTCAATGCCGAGTTCCTGGAGGGCGGTGAGATCGACGTTTACCACCAGATCTACTTCCCTACGGGTGCAACCGCCCGGGCAGCTGCAAGCTACACGTTGGCGAATGAGAGCGGCATTGCGCTCGAGAAGACGATTTACGTGGATCCCGCAGTGGCCGACCGCAACGGCGTCGTCAACCAGATCGCCCTGCTGGATCTCACCGACGTGAGCCCCGGTGAGTACAGGCTCACCGTGGATCTCGACGATGACGATCGCGCTGCCGAGACCTTCTCGGTTCGCGTCGTCTCCGAGGAGCAATTCACCCGCCCCTTCGTGCAGGCGCAGCGTCAAACTCCGCCCGCCGACCCTCGGGTAGGCTTGGCGCTGGCCCGCCAGTTCCGCGTGCTCGGAGAGACCGAGGCGGCTATCACTGCACTTGCTGGAGCGCTTCGCCGCGACCCCGATTTCCAGGAGGGGCTCGACCTTCAGACCGAGCTGTTGATGGATGCGGGGCGCTATGACGATGTGATCCGGCTACTCACGCCCGAGCTGGTCCAAGACCCCAGCAATGACACGCTGCTAGTGACGGTGGCCCAGGCGAATGCCAACGCGGGGCATCACTACGATGCGATCCGATACTACGAACGTGCCCGGATGATCCGTGGTGACGCTCCTGAGCTGCTCAACCCACTGGCGGCGGAATATTTCGCTGACCAACAGCTAGACAAGGCGCAACAGATCCTCGAGCTTTCTCTCGAGATCGACCCTGAGCAAGTCGAGATGCAGCGCCTTCTCGACGAAGTCCTGCGGCAGGTCCAGCGATAGAAGCTCTACCTACACCAACATTTGATCCCGGGTAGCATCGACATGAGCATGAAGACCATCGTCATAGTCCTCCTGACTGCTTGCCTTTCGACTGCCGGGTTGAGCTCAGGCACGTCGGCCATCCATGCGCGCCCCGAGGCGCCAGCAGAGATGATCCAGCAATCGGGGCAGGCACCCGGCCTCGTGGATGTTGCGGTTCCTGAGAACTTCATCGACATGGTCTGGCTGATCGCGACAAATCGTGAGAGGAGCGCCTGGAGAGACGCCGTCGATGACGACCAGAAGGAAGCCCTTGCCGCCGAATTCTGGAGCAAGCGCGACCCGACGCCAGGTACCGAGGTCAACGAGTTTCGCGACCTCTACATGAAGAGAGTCGCAACCGCGAACCGTAAGTTCGGCGAAGGGGATATCCCGGGATATCGGACCGATCGCGGGCAGTTCGTCCTCATCTACAGTGAGGAGGCGATTCTCGAACAGGAGAGGCGACGGCTCAGTACTGACCCGGAGTCAGCCGGCGCCGCGGAGGAGTCTGGAGGCGCCCCACGATTCCGGATCATCTGGACAGTCGATCCGACGATCAATCCCTACCTCGAAGGAAGACAACAGGTCATCTTCGAGGGGGCGGAGGGTAGCTACTCGCTCGTCGGCCAGAAGATGGCGCTGGATCAGGACGCCTTGCTTGCTCACCGCGACCTGCAGCCGCTCTTCTCCATGCTTCTTGCCGGGTCTCGTACCGCAACCCCTGCCGCGGCGGACGCCGTGGTTCCGGGCGGCGAGGGAGCTCCACCCGGTGTGGAGGATCCCGGCGCCGTTGCGCTCTCCGCGGCCGGTGAGGCGATGCGGCAGCTCATCGACGAGGGCATTGCAAGGGAGGACATTGGCCTCCGATTCGAAACCTCCTATTTCCCGGCGCCCGAGAACAACACCTACATGGTCGTCGCATTCAAGGTTGCCAAGGATGCTCTGACCTTCGCGGATCCCGATAGCGTGGTGGCCGGTACAACAACGTCAGAGAGGGCCGCTACTGCAACGGGCGCTGGAGAGGTCGGCGCCGTTGAAGCCGTGGGAGTTGGCGAGCAGGAGGGCGCGGCTCAAGAGGGGGTAGCCGAGGTTGATGATGCTCCATTGCCGCCGGCCTCGATGCACGCCTTCGGCTTTCTTCTCCAGGAGAGCCCTGCAGGTCCGGAGCAACTCCTACGCCAGATGGCCATGGAGTTCCTCGTAGAACCGGCAGTGGGCAGAGACGACACGAGTCGCACCTACTCGTTCGGGATGACCCTCGTGCCGGGAAGCTATCGGCTCGCCTGGGGCGTGATGGACGACATTTCCGAGCGTCTCACGACCTTGAGCACGCCCATTGAAGTGCCCAACTACGGCACTGGCGAACTGATGCTCACCAGCGTTCTGCTGGCGAGGCCGCCGATGGTGGAACAGAGTGAGATCATCGATATTGACAAGGTCTACGAGGGTGTGCGGATCGGCAATATCCAGATCGACGTCGATATTGACCGCCATTTCGAGCGCGCCGACACTATCGAGTTGCTCTACTTCATCATGGGGGCGGGCATCGACCCCATTTCTCAGCAGCCGCAACTCGAAGTGGAGCATTCACTCCTGCACGGTGACAGTGATGAAGTCATCGTGCGCGTACCCACTCAAACTCTCAACTACTTTGCGGTTGGCCAGCAGATACCCCTGGGGCAAGTGGCCAACATCGAGCCCGGTGGCAGCTATAGGATCCGCATCAGCGTGAAGGACGTCGTGACAGAGACCGAGCTGGCATTTGAGGTACCATTTACGATAGCGGGGGACGGCCCTGCTCAGTAGCGCAGACTCCACCTAAGCAGCTACAGGTTTTGACCCGCACCGAGGCGGACAAGCCCGGCGGATGGAGGAAGAAGACGATGGCGAAGAGCCGGATGGGTCGGCAAGCTCCCGGAGTACGTCAGGGAATCCCGTTTATGGTGGCACTGCTATTGGTCGCGCTTCTGGCAACCCCGGCCATAGCACAGCGCGGCAGGGGTCGCCTGCAGGGACAAGTGACTGACCCTGACGGTAACCCGGTTGCGGACGTTGAAGTGAGCGCTTTTAATGCGGAGATGACGCCCAGCACGCTCACGGTCACTACCGACGGAGATGGTCGCTGGGCCGTTCTTGGGCTGAGCAACGACACGTGGAAGTTCACGTTTAGGAAGGACGGGTTCATCCCTCTCGAGATTGACGCCAGCGTCAGTGGTTTCGGTCGCAATCCCAACATGGACGTGACCCTCGAGCCCTACGAGGCTCCGGTGGGCGGCGTAGCCGTGGGGGAAGTGGAAGGCCGCGAGCTGTTCGAGGAAGGGGAAGCATTCTACGAGCAGGAGAACTATGAGGCGGCGATTGCCAAGTGGGAGGAGTTCGCTATTGTCAACGCGACCTTCTACCAGGTGTTCGTGAACATCGGCAATGCTCACAAGGAGCTCGGCAACATCGAAGAAGCACAGGCGGCCTATGAGAAGGTCCTCGAGCAGGACCCGGCAGAATCCAGGGCGCTCGCGAATCTTGCCGAGATCCTCGTTCTCCAGGGTAAGTCAGAGGAGGCGATTCCGCTCTTCGAGCGTGTCATCGAACAGAGCCCCGATGATCCCGCCGTCTTTTACAACGTTGCCGAGCTGTACTTCCAACAGCGCATAGCAGGCAAGGCCGTAGAGTTCTACAAGAGGGCCTTGCAGGTCGACCCGAGCTTCCTGCCGGCGCAGAAGCAAATGGGCTTCGCCTACATCAACATGAATGAGATCGACCTGGCCATCGCTGCCTTCCAGGAATTCCTTGCAATGGCACCTGCGGACAACCCGGATGTGCCCCTGGTCCAACAAGTCCTGGATGCTTTGATACAGGGCAGCTGAGGGGCTGATTCGCGCTCGCGACAAATCGATCTCGACCAATGGCCGCCGTCAGACGTCTTACAGACAGGGGCGGGGCAATTGGTGTTGAATTGAGGCCATGATGGCGAGATCGAAAATCAGGCTGCTATCTACAGCGGCAGTATGCTTGTGTGCCGGGCTGTCTCTGGTTTCCTGCGCGTCGACCGCCCAACCTTCTAAAGTCGTCTACACTCCCGCTGAGCTGCTGGCCGAGGCTGAACACCGGGTGATGAACTCCCGCCCGGGGGAGATCATCGTTCCCTATCAGGTGACCCCGGAGCTCTTGGACCAGGCACGCGATCTCACGCGCTATATCCGTAGCGAATATGACGCGGCGCAAGCGCTCATTGACGCTGTAACAAACAAGAACCAGTTCGGGATCGAGTACCAGGCCACAGCCACTGCTCCCGCCGATGAGACCGTACTTCGCGGCTATGGAAACTGCCTGGCCCTGACGTCGGTGTTCATTGGTCTGGCCCGCGGCATTGGCTTGGAGGTTTACTACATCGATGCCTCCGACCGCGTGAACGATATCCGACGCGAAGAGCAGATCATCGTCGACTCCGGTCATATTGCCGCCGTGACACGGACGGAGCGCGGCTGGACGATGGTCGACTTCGCCGGCGAGCTACCGAACTACCGGACGTTCAGGGTCATCGACGACCTGACCGTTTTGGCCCATTACTACAACAACCGGGGCTATGAGATCATCGATTCGGCGAACCAAGCTTCCGAGGAGGTTCCATGGGATCAGGTGAGGCGTAGCTTCGACATCGCCACCAAGGTACGCCCCGACTTCTCGCTAGCACACAACAACTTGGGCGTGTTGAATGCACAGGCCGGAAATAGCGATGCCGCTGAACGTGCCTACCGTTCGGCCATCAGGTCCGATCCCGATTTCGCCGCTCCCTACCACAATCTCGGAAATCTCAAACTCTCGGAAGGTGACCTGGACGCCGCGCTCGAGGCCTACGATGAGGCCATCAGAATCAAGACGAAGAACCCGTACCTGCACTATCATCGTGGCCTCGCGCTCTACCAGAGGGGGGATCTGGAGGAGGCCGTCCTCGCCTTCGAGCGCGCCATCAGCCTGAAGCGCGATTACGTGGAGCCACGCAACGTCCTGGCACAGGTCTACGACAAGTTGGGTCGTCCTGAGGACGCCGCCAGAGTTCGAAAATCCGTGCGCAGCCTGTTGTCTCAGCACCAATAGGTATCTAGCCTGTAGGTAGCGAGCCTCTCTGATCTCCTTCCCGGTGATGGCCGCAACTCCGTCACCGGCCCTGGTGGAGGGATGTTGGCCCGGACCTATCCACATCTCGCCGCCGCGCGAGGACAACGTCGCGCGGTGACTCGAGTGACATTCTGGACTACGGCTATCTCGCTGTGGATCAGCGCAACCAGTCTGCTCGGGGCCGACATGGTGTCTGGCCTCCAGCAGCCGGCACAACGACGGGGAGAGAAAGAGACCGCTTCCGCGGCAACGACAGCCGATGCCGGTGAGCCTCTCGAAATCTTCTCGGTTCAGCTCATCGCGCCTTCCGGCCAATCACTTGTGGGGGGAAAGGTCCGCATAGCCGCATCCGTCGAGGCCGATCGACCAGAGGCCGTGCGATCGGTGGACTTCTTCGTCGACGGCCGCATGCTCTTCTCGGATTGCGAGCCGCCGTACGAGGTGACCTGGAACGCCGGGCCACCGGCGCGGCATCTCGTCGAGGTCTTTGCCTATGGACCCGGGCGCCAGGAAACCAGCGCCTCGCTCCGGGTCGGGGTCGACGAATCTGACGTTTCCCCGACAATTAACTACTCGGCTCGAGTTGAAAGAGTCGAGGTCTATGTGCGGATCGAGGGCAAGAATGGGGAAGAGCCGGAGGTTTCGGCCGAATCCGTTGAAGTCCTCGAAGAGGGAGTGTCGCAGCCCGTCATCGCAGTCGAGAAGGTGGCGGACTTGTCTCTTGCCGTCGGCCTGCTGGTCGACTGCAGCGGCAGCATGATTGAGGAGTTGGATCGCGCGGTCGAGGCGGGCGGGACTTTCATCCAAGGCCTGATTACCCAGGATGAAGACAAGGCCTTCGTCATGAGCTTCGCAGATCTGCCGATACTGATGCAGGGTTTCACCAACGACACCGCGCGCCTCGAGGATGCCCTGGAACTTTTGAAGGGTGGCAACCACACTGCTCTCTACGACTCGGTCGAAGCTGCCGCCGATCAGTTCTCGGGCATCGAAGGACGGCGCGCCCTGGTGGTGCTGACCGATGGGCATGACGAAGGTAGCGAAAGCAGACTGCAGGCCTCCATCGAGGCTGCCCAGCGTGCAGACATCGCGCTCTATCCGGTGGCCGTGGACCTGTCGGCAAACTACTTCCGCGAGCGCTGGATTCTGAATCGCATGGCCG
>CALAKE010000548.1 GCA_937922775.1 uncultured bacterium
CCGTCTCGCCGCGCTCCAGGGCGTGCACGAGTCGCGCGTGCTGCGAGTCCCGCAGGATGGGTCGAACGTCGACCACCAGTGGAGACATCTCCCACGGGACGCCGGTCTCGGGCATCGCCATCAAGTCGGTCGTCACACCGCGGCGGTGCAATTCCGCACGTATGCGCAGCAGATTGAGCTGGCGGAAGGCCTCGATGTGCACCAGTGGAGGGAGCCGGCGATGATGGTGAACGCCTTTGATCTCCACTCGACGGCCGCCAGCCACAGACACGTTCACGTCCTGCCGCGCGGCACCCGGCCCGCGACGCACCTTGCCCGTGGCCCGCGCCACCTGCGCTAGCAGCCTGCCGGCGGCCTGCACCTCGAGTGGCGTTTTCAGCTCGGGCTCGGTGACGACCTCGGTCAAGGGCATTCCGAGCCGGTCGGTGGCGAACGTGATGCGGTGCCCCTCGTCGCTCACCTCGCGACAAGAATCCTCCTCGAGGGAAAGTTGCCGAACGCGCAGATCTCGTTTGATCCCGAGGTCGGGCACGTCGAACGGAATGGCGCCGTCGAGACCGACCATGGCCGTCCGCTGGAACCCGGTCGGAATGGACCCGTCCAGGTATTGCTTCCTCATGACGTGCAGCTCGGAGACCAGATTCAAGTTCAGCAATTGGGCGATCTCGAGCGAAACCTCTACGGCCTCGTCATCGAGCTCGAACGGGGGCGTGTCGTCGATCTCGTAGGTACAGACAGACCCGCGCTCCAGCAGGTAGACGATCTCCTTCTTCGTCTTGAACTCCATGAGCGCCGTCCCGTCGTACTCGCCCAGCTCACTCAGCGTGGGACGCATGTGGCGCAGCACCACAGCGTCGACACGGTTCGTATACCGCCCCGCGGGGCAGCGGCAGAATAGCTTCCGCCGCGTGCTCAGCTGTTGGTGTACCTCGAGCCCCGACATGAAGCCCAACGCTGCGTAGTCGCCTGGTCCCATCTCGCCGTAGTCCCGGTCGGGGAAGTCGAGTGCGGGGTCGGTGGAGGGATTGATATCCGATGGGGCGCGAACGTCCGCTTCTTCGTCGGCCATGGGGGACAATTATAGCTACGTGAGCAGTGGGCCGTCGCCACTGATGCAAGACCTCTGCTCGGTTGTTCTCGACCGTCAAGACGGACGGGGGCAGTACACTGGAGTAAGTAGGGATATCCTGAAGTCTAGAGGAGGAGACCCTTGCACCATCGAAGTCTGATTTCGACGTGTTTGTCGTTCGCCCTCATCGGTCTGAGCTGTGCACCGGCGCCCGGCAGTCAGCCCGAGGCGTCTGCCCCGGCTAGCACGTCGCCGGCCACAACAGACCGCCTGGCGGACGCCCTGACATTCCATGCGTCCTTCGACCACGGCGTGGACGCCGACTTGGCACTCGGGGACGCGAGCATCTACACCGCGCCAGCCTTCGACCAGCGGGAGAAGTCCGAGCCCGGGATCAGCGGTCCCGACGTGAGCGTAGCCGATGGCGCGGGCCGGTTCGGCAATGCGCTCCGCTTCTCGAAGAAGACCGCCCAGGCGACCTTCTACCGTGCCGAGAAGAACGTGGCCTACGCCGAGTCGGGATGGGCAGGCACCGTTTCCTTCTGGCTCAGCTTGGATCCTGCCACGGACCTGGAACCGGGGTTCTGCGACCCTGTTCAGATCACCGACGTCCGCTACAACGATGCCGCTATTTGGGTGGACTTCACCCAGGAGAACCCGCGCCAGTTCCGGCTCGGTGTGTTCGGCGACCTCGAAGTCTGGAACCCGGAGGAGATCGCCTCCGACGAGAATCCGTTCTTTCTCGACCGATTGATCGCGGTCGACGCGCCACCCTTCAAGCGCGGCGAATGGACCCACGTGGCCATCACGTTCTCTGGGCTGAACACCGAGGCCGGAGGCCAGGCCAATCTGTACCTCGACGGCATCCCGCTAGCAAAGACGATGACGGGCATCGACGAGCCGTTTACGTGGGAGATCCAGCAGGCGGCGATTCGCGTAGGTGTCAGCTACGTCGGGCTGTTCGACGATCTGGCGCTTTTCAATCGCGCGCTCACGGCCTCCGAGGTTAGCGCGCTCTACGCGCTGGGCGGCGGGGTCGGATCGTTGCATCGCTGAGCATGCGCCGCGAGCACTACCGGGGCCGCGCGCGCGAGTCACCGGTGGGTATCGGGATGTGAAGCGCCCTGCACGTCTCCAAGATGTCCCCACTGCTACTCGTCGCTGGAATGTGAAGCATCGGCGATCACATGCACATCGCGCTGCGGGAAGGGGATCGAGATGCCCTCCCGATCGAAGCGCATCTTCACCTCGCGGGTGATGTCCCAATAGACATCCCAGTAGTCGTCGGTTCGAGCCCAGGGTCGGACGACAAAATCCACGGACGAGTCGTTCAAGGTGTGGACCTTGATCACCGGCTTAGGCTCGCCCAGGACCTTTTCGTGAGCGGCGACAATCTCCCCGAGGATCTGTTCCGCCTTTGGGATCTCGTCCTCATACGAGATGCCGAAGACCATGTCGACGCGTCGCTGCGGCTGCGACGTGACGTTGCGGATCACGTCGCCCCAAATCTTGCCATTGGGAACGATCAAGGTCTGGTGGTCGACGGTCAGAATGCGGGTGGAAACGATGTTCATGTCCTTCACGTGCCCGGTGACGCCCGCGGCCTCGACGAGATCTCCGACGTCGAAGGGTCGGTAGGCGAGGATCATCGCCCCGGCGGCGAAGTTGGCCAGCGTATCCTGAAGGGCGAAGCCAACGATGAAACCGACGATGCCGAGACCGGCGAGGACAGGCCCCAGGTTGATGCCCATCCACGAAAGAGCAACGATCAGGCCCGCCAGCAGAACAAGTCGTCCCGCCTGCTTCACGACCATGTCCTTGAGCAACGACGAGCTGGAGATCTTGGTCCGATCGAGAACTTTGTTCGTCACCCTGCGAGTGGCGCGGGCCAGCACCCAGAAGACCAACAGAATGATGACGATCACCAGCGCTCGAAGCAGGAGCCCGGGGCCCTGCTCCGCGAGAAAGGCCCTCGCCCGCTCGATTTCGCGGGCGAGAAGACCGACAGCGACATCCACCTCGAGCGTGTCCGGGGTGATTTCACCCGTGATCTCGACCGCGCGTACCTCCAGGTCGACGTAGTCCATCCCTCGCGTCTTCATCAGGTGAATCGTCGCCAGCACACTGGTCTTGTTGGATTCGTATCTCTCCTCTGCGGCAAAAGCCTGTGCCAGCAGGTCCCCATCATCAGGTGAGCTCCGGACCAGACTCCGATACTCTGCCAGCCTCGTTTTCGTCAATTCCAGAAGCTGCATCAGGTTCTGCCCGCGGCTGCCGAGCTCGCGCTCGAGAAAGGCGTTTTCCTCCTCCAGGTTCAGTCCGAGACTCTCCATCTGGTCGGTAAGCTGAACCAGAGCCAGGTAGAAGCCGTCCAGTCGGCTGGTGTCCTCCGCCATCCGATGCTCG
>CALAKE010000549.1 GCA_937922775.1 uncultured bacterium
TGCTCCGGCGCCTGCGCCGGCATTCTGGTACATGGCCTCGGCCATGGCGTGGGAGGCTGTCTGCAGGCGCTCTTGGGCTTCCTGCAAGCTCTCGATCGAGGCATCCTCGTCCTCGAGGACCCCACGTCCCGACTTCAGGGCATCCTCGATCTGAGTCACCGACGAAGCGTCGATCGCATCTCGGTTCTCGTTCAGGGTCTTTTCGGTTGAATAGACAAGGCTGTCGAGCTGGTTGCGAGAATCGATGCGCTCCCGCCGCTTCTTGTCCTCGTCGGCATGGGTGGTCGCCTCACCAACCATGGTTTCGATATCGTCGTTCGACAGGCCGCTCGAGGAAGTGACGGTGATCTTCTGTTCCTTGCCCGTTCCCAGGTCCTTGGCCGAGACGTTCAAGATCCCGTTCGCGTCGATGTCGAAGGTGACCTCGATCTGTGGGATGCCGCGCGGAGCCGCGGGGATCCCGACGAGATGGAACTTGCCGAGTGTCCGGTTGTCTCTGGCCATCTCCCGCTCACCCTGAAGGACATGGATCTCGACGCTGGGCTGGTTGTCGGAGGCTGTGCTGAACACCTCGCTCTTGCGGGTCGGGATCGTGGTGTTGCGGTCGATCAGTACGGTCCTTACCCCACCCAGCGTTTCGATGCCGAGCGAGAGTGGGGTGACGTCGAGGAGCAAGACGTCCTCGACCTCACCGGCCAAGACGCCCGCCTGAATTGCGGCACCAACCGCCACCACCTCATCCGGGTTGACGCCCTTGTGAGGCTCACGGGCGAACAGCTCGGTGACGATCTCCTGCACCTTGGGGGTGCGGGTCGACCCACCGACCAGGACGACCTGGTCGATGTCGGATGGCTTCATGTTGGCGTCCTTGAGCGCCTGCTCGCAGGGGCCGACGGTGCGCTCGAGCAGGTCCTCGACGAGCTGCTCGAACTTCGACCGAGTGAGCTTCAGGGTCAGATGCTTGGGGCCCGTCTGATCGGCGGTGATGAAGGGCAAGTTGATCTCGGTCTCGGTGACGCTGGAGAGCTCGATTTTGGCCTTCTCTGCGGCTTCCTTCAGGCGCTGTAGCGCCATGCGGTCCTGCGACAGGTCGACGCCTTGGTCCTTACGGAACTCATCGACGATCCACTCGATCACGCGCTGGTCGAGATTATCGCCGCCAAGGTGGGTATCTCCGTTGGTTGCCTTTACCTCGACAACTCCCTCACCCACCTCGAGGATGGAGATATCGAAGGTACCGCCGCCGAAGTCGTACACGGCGATATTCTCGTCGGCCTTCCGGTCCAGTCCGTACGCCAGCGCCGCCGCCGTCGGCTCGTTGATGATTCGCTCTACCTGCAATCCGGCGATGCGTCCGGCGTCCTTGGTGGCCTGTCTCTGGCTGTCGTTGAAGTATGCGGGCACCGTGATGACCGCGCGCTCGACCGGCGTGCCGAGATAATCTTCGGCCGCTTGCTTGAGCTTCTGTAGGATCATGGCCGCGATTTCGGGGGGAGAGTACTTGGTACCCCGCGCGAGAATCCGGACGTCATCGCCTTCCTCTTGGACGTCGTACGGCACCATCTTCTGCTCTTCGGAGACCTCGTTGCGGCGACGTCCCATGAAGCGCTTGATCGAAAAGACGGTGTTTTCCGGGTTGGTAATGGCCTGACGCTTGGCAACCTGGCCGACGAGTCGCTCGCCCTTATCGGTGAACGCTACGACCGAGGGCGTCGTTCGGTTGCCCTCGGCGTTGGGGATTACGACGGGCTCTCCGCCCTCCATCACGGCGACCACCGAGTTGGTGGTGCCGAGGTCGATGCCGATGATCTTGGACATGAATCTCCTCCTCGGATCGCCGGGCTCGCGCCCGGCGCTAAAGGTCGTGGTGGATCCTTCTCGGTTTCTCTCGAGTACGTGTGTCAGTTGTTTCTGTAGCCATTAGCTGATCATGAGAATATAATGTGAGCATAGTATTGTCAAGCTCAGCCGAAAATGATCCTCGCGGCGGCAAACGGGGTTTTCACGCCAGAAGAAGAGTGCTTCTAGGGTGCGGCAGGACCTGTTTTCTGCACGAAGAGCATGCGGAGCTGATAGAGAACGTCCTCAATCAGACGCTTCTCCTCTTCAGTCAGGTTGCCCTCGGTCTTCTCCTGGATCATCGTCAGCAGGTCGATCTTGTAGCGCGCGAATTCGTGATCCTCTAGCGTTTCACCCGTTTGCGGGTGCGGAACCGCACCGAGGAAGATCAAGGCTTCCAGATACTGGCTCTCGACGAAGGGAGCAAAACCCCTCGGTAGATCGGCATAACTTCCACCGCCACCGGGATCGGTTTCGCTCGCAGCCGTGGGCTCGGAAGCCTCCGCAGTCACCTTCGGGGCAGTGTCCCCATCGATTGGCGCGGCATCTAAGGGGGCTGCTGCTGGCGCCGAGCTGCTGTCCCCATGGGAGGGTGTCGGACTGGGATCCTCTGTCGGAGCGGCTGCTTCGGAGGCAGCGGCGACCTCAGGCGTTTCCTCTTCTCTCGCGGCGGCCGTCTCTGATGCGACGGGCGCATCACGATGCGCATCGGTCGAGTCTTCATCCGGCCGGCGCGGATTGCCATCAGTGTCGAACATGCGGCGGTCGGTGACCTTGAGCTTGGGTTTTTCGTCTGGTGCCCCGGTTCTAGGCTTGGAGTCCGAATCGTTACTCATCTTCTCGATCGCCTCGCGATTGGCTGCCGTGTCGGCTTCTGTTTCCTTTGGGGGAAGAGTTGCGAGTGTAGCAACGCATGAGGATGAGCCGCAACGTGGCACGGAGCCGCCTGCTAAGCTTCCACTCGAACCTGAAAGCTCGCCCGCGTCCGGATCAAGAGGGGTGCTCGTGGCCAACAACAAGTCCGACGCTGCCGTCGTCTTCGACCGCCTCGTTGAAATCATGCGTACGCTTCGCGCCCCAGGGGGGTGCCCGTGGGATCGTGAACAGGATGCCCGCTCACTGCGTCCCTACGTGCTCGAGGAAGCGTACGAGGTGGTGCAGGCGATCGATGACGAGGACGCCGAAGGGCTTGCCGGAGAGCTGGGCGATCTGCTGCTGCAGATCGTCTTTCATGCCCAACTTGCCGAAGAGAAGGGCGAGTTCGACATCGAGGCCGTGGTCACAGGCATTTGCGACAAGTTGATCCGCAGACACCCGCACGTGTTCGGTGACGGTACAGCGGAAACCCCGCGTGAGGTCCGGGAACGATGGGAGATGTTGAAACTAGAAGAGCGGGGTGGAGGGTCGGTGGTGGATGACATGCCGACCGCGCTACCTGCCCTCGCAACGGCCGAGAAGCTCGGGAGGCGTGCGGCCCAGGTAGGGTTCGACTGGCGAGAGGTCGGAGACGTTCTGGACAAGGTTCGTGAGGAGATCCTCGAGCTCGAGGACCGTTTGAGGCAGAAGGCGTCCGAGGCGAGACGCGACAAGCAGGTCGAGGAGGAGCTCGGAGATCTGCTGTTTTCCGTATCGAATCTGGCGCGGCACCTGGGGATGTCTCCCGAGGTCGCGCTGCGGCGAGCGAATGAGAAGTTCGAGCGGCGCTTTCGGGCCATCGAGCCACGCATCAAGGCCGATGGCTCGATGCAGATCGAGCAGATGGACGAGCTTTGGGAAGAGGTGAAGCGCAGCGAGGAGGCTGGCTAGCTGTCCTGGTCCTTGTCCGGACCTTCCTCACTCGGGCGCCGAGGTCGGGCGAGGGCGGCCACCGCGATGCTCGACACGTAGAGCGCCACCAGCGGTACACCCACTAGTACCTGGCTGATGCCGTCGGGAGGCGTGATCATCGCCGCCGAAACGAAGGCGATGAGAACGGCGTACGGCAGCCGGCGCCAGAGAGTCCGCGCGCTCAGCACACCGATCCGGGCGAGGACAAAACTGAGCAGCGGAAGTTGTGCTGCCAGCCCCATGATCAGCAGGAGGCGCACGGCAAAGCGCAGGTACTCCCGCGCGGTGACCATCCCCTGCATACCTTCCGCCAGGTCGAGCAGATAGCCCGTGATGAAGGGCAGCAACACCAACTGACCGAATGCCAGGCCAGACAGGAACAAGAGCGAGGCGACGATGACAAACACGAACGCCGCGTACAGACGACGTCCCTCGGAGAGGGGCGAAAGCAAGCGCCAGACCTGCGCCATGAGCAGCGGGACAGCAAGGACAATCCCTCCGAGCAGCGAGACGCTCAGGTAGACGATGAACGGGTCGGTCAGTCGCGTGAACGCGAGCTGGGGATCGAGGCCACGTTCAGAGAGGGCATGCGTGATCGGGTACGCCAGAATGGAGTAGATGTGATCGGAGAGACCCCAGCTGACGATGGTCCCGACCATCACCACCCCCACGGAGAACATGAGCTGCCGGCGGATCTGATGTATCCGCGTCAGCACGGCCATGAGCGGCGAGCTGGCCTGATCTTGCTCCGACTGCGTGGCGGCTTCCACGTGACCCATTCGGGATGCGTTGTGGGGGCCCAGCCTGGACTCCACAACGGATGGCGGCTGCTTTTGACCCGCTGATGCATGCGGCTGGAGAGGCGGCGATTATAGCACTGCGGACGCTCAGCGCACCGGCTGTCGCTTTGGGCGACGAGCGTGGATAATGAATGGCATGGACAAGAACCGGAATATCGACATCGGTGGAGTTGAAGGGACGGTGCCGTCCGAGGCGACGGCGATGACCAGCGCCGACGCAGCGCCGGGGACACCCCACAGGGGATGGATCGAGGTCATCTGCGGCAGCATGTTTTCCGGCAAGAGCGAGGAGCTCATTCGCAGGCTCCGCCGGGCCGAGATCGCGCGCCAGAAGGTACAGGTCTTCAAGCCTGGCCTCGACGATCGTTTTGATGACGACCATATCGTCTCGCACAGTCGTCAGCGGCTGCCGAGCCAGCGAGTCGCCACCTCGGCCGAGCTTCTCGAGTCAGTAGAGGAGGACACTCGAGTGGTTGGCATCGATGAGGCTCAGTTTTTCGATACCGCCATCGTTGACATCTGCCAGGAGCTCGCCGACCAGGGTCGCAGAGTAGTCATCGCAGGCCTGGACCAGGACTACCTGGGTGTGCCGTTCGAGCCGATTCCACAACTCCTGGCCGTAGCTGAGTACATCACCAAGACCCAGGCCATCTGTATGCGCTGTGGTGCGCCAGCTAATCATTCACAACGGCTCATCGCCAGTGAGGAGCGAGTCGTGGTAGGGGCAGGGGATGTCTACGAGGCACGTTGCCGGCACTGCTTCGAGCCCTCTCACTAGGTCGTGCCTAACGCCCTCCGCTCGTCCAGCGCTCCCCACGTACCGTGATGCGACGTCCGAGCACCACGGTAATCGCCCCATCCCGGTCGGTTCTATAGATGGCCGTACCACCGGCACGGAGGCGCGCGAGTACGGGCTTGTGAGGAAACCCGAAGCGATTCCGCCAACCTACCGAGATCAGAGCGACCCGCGGAGCGAGCCTCTTCAGCAGGGGCACACTGCTCGAAGTTCGGCTGCCATGGTGCGCCACCTTCAGCACTCCACGCGTGAATGGATCAGCCAACGGCCCCCACGCGGTCTCGGCCGACGTCTCGGAGTCTCCTGTGAGAAGCAGATTCTTGCTGCCACATCGCAGGCCTAGAACGAGCGATGAGTCGTTCAGGCTCTGTGTGTGGTGGCGCATCTCGCTCGCGGCCTGTGGGTGCAGGGCTAGCCAGCGGCAGGAAGAGAGCTCTCCTTGATCCCCGGCGCTGACCAATCTGAGGAGAGATGCCTGGCCTGCATCGCGGATAGAGCCTGCCAGGGGGACACCCGCCGGCAGGCTGGATGCCCAGATCTCATCTGCCGGAATTTCGCGCAGCAATCCCGGGATCCCGCCGGCATGGTCGGCGTGTAGATGAGAGACGACGACCGCCCCGAGGCGGTGGACTCCCAGGCCGCGTAGAGCGGGAGCCACGATAGCCGTGCCCGTATCGAAACCGGGTGCGGGGCTCCCTCCGCTGTCTACCAGGATCGGGTCCTCGCCGGCGGGCCAGAGCAACAAGGCATCTCCTTGCCCGACATCCAGCGCGACCAATCGGGTGTGGTCCGGGGCTGCGCTTGGCCGAGCAGCAAGGGCCAGGAGGACAGCCGCGGCTCCAAGAGAGCAGGCGCGAGCCCACCCCTTTCGCGCCACGGAGACCAAGACGAGGATGCCCATAACACCGAGAAAGGCGGACCGGCCGGCCGGGACGAGGAGGGACGTCGCAGGCGAGATCTCGGCGAATTCGGAGATTGTCAGAAGAATACCGATGCCGGCCTCAGCGGATGCCGCGAGAGCGGAGCCGCCGAGCCAGAAGACATCGAGGATCGAGAATACGAGTGCAAGACTGGCGGCTGCCAGCGTCATCGTCAGCAGGGGGATTGCCGCCAGGTTGAGGAAGAGCCCACCCAGTGGGATTCGATGAGTGTGGGCCGCGAGGAGCGTCGCAACGCTCACTTGCGCCGCGAAGGAGGTCATCGCAAGGGCTCTGATGTAAGCG
>CALAKE010000550.1 GCA_937922775.1 uncultured bacterium
GGTGTTCTCGCGGCTGATCTGGCGCAGTCCGGTGACGGTCTCCAGGTCCGCCAGCTGCCCCAGCGGGACGGTGTACCCGGCGCTACGACGACTCGAGTCCCTCCGCTATGTGACGGCGCAGTGGGAGGCCTCCGAAGTCGCGCAGCACGAGAAGCGACCCCGACGGCGCTACTACAGAGTTTCAAGCGCAGGGGAGGCCGCGCTGGCCAAAGCGCTGCAGAGATTCCACGCTCTCGTCGAGCCATTGGCCGAGGCCGATCACCACCCCACGGGTGAACGCGAGTTGAGCTGAAGACGTTGACGGACCGACGAAGGAGATTCACCAGATTCACCCTTGCCATCTCTCTCGGCTTGGTGCGGGCTCTCTCTGTCCTCGTGCCCCGGCGGGTCCGGACGGACTGGGTGAGAGAGTGGAAGGCGGAGCTCCTGGCTCGATACGGCTTGGCGAAGGAGTCCTCCGCGGCGCCCATCTCACCTGCCACTTTTTCGACCGACCGAGATTCCGTGACGGCTCCTCTCCGAGACGCCAGTGGGGCGTTTCGCGACGTCTTCTGGCACCTGAAACAGGAATGGAACCACGACATGCTGAGCCATGACCTGAGCTTCGCGCTGCGTTTGCTCGCCAGGCGGCCCGTCTTCACTGCCGCCGTCATTCTCACTCTCGCGCTGGGCATTGCCGCCAACACAGCGATTTACTCGCTCGTTGACGCGATCGTCTTGCGCCCCTTCGATTTCCCCGAGCCCGATCGAATCGTCGGAATCGGTACCGAATACCCTCGTCTGAGCCGGGAGCTCGGGTTCTTCGAGAACATGTCGGCGGCGGAATACCTCGATGTCCTCGAAGGGGCGTCAACGCTGGAACATGTTGTGGCATGGGACATGGGAAACCGTCAGATCACAGGCGGCGACCTCCCAGAGAACCTGTTCTCGGCTTTCTGGTGGGGCGACGTCCTTCCAACTCTGGGGATGACGGCACACCTGGGGCGAGGCTTCAGTCAAGAGGAGGTCGACCAGAGGCAGGCGGTCGCCATGATCAGCCATCGCGTCTGGAGAACGCGCTTCGGGGCAGATGAATCAGTTATTGGTAGCACGATTCGGGTTGATGGCAATCCGCACACGCTGATCGGTGTTTTGCCCCCGGGCGTGCTCATCTACGGAACTGACCTGTGGCTGCCCATGTGGGCGGATCCCGGAGAGATGCCGCGTGACCGAAGGCAGTTCCAGACCCTTGCTCGCCTCAGAGCCGGAGTCAGCATCGACCAGGTAAATGCCGAGCTGGCCTCGATCTCCGACCGCACCGAGCTCGAGCACATGGCCGAGTTCGAAGAGTACAGCAATTGGAGCCTGACGGCGATGACCTGGACGGACGTCAACGTACGCTTGCTGCGCCCGGCCGCACTCGTATTGATGGGTGCTGTCGGCTTCGTCTTGCTGCTGGTCTGTGCCAACGTCGCAAGCCTGCTGCTGTCACGCTCGGCCAGTCGGCGGAAGGAGATGGCGCTGCGCGCCGCCCTCGGGGCAGGGAGGGTGCGGATCGCTCGACAGGTTCTGACGGAAAGCATCCTACTGGCCTTCGTCGGTGGTGCGATCGGAGTGGCGCTGGCCCATTTCAGTATTGACGTCCTCGTTTCGCGCCTCCCGGGGATGCTCGTACCCACAGACGCCGGCATTCAGATCAACAGCCGGGTGCTTTGGTACTCCTCGGGGTTGTCGGTGCTGGCCGGATTGGCTTTTGGTCTGGCCCCGGCGGCACAGGCGTCGAGAGTCAACCTTCAGGGGAGCTTGAGCCTAGAGTCCGGGCATACCACGGGCAGCAAGATGCGCAGGCGTTGGCACGCGTTCTTCGTCGCAGTCGAGGTGGCCCTCGCTCTTGTCATGCTGGTCGGGGCAGGCCTCCTCATGCATAGCTTCGTCCGTATCCAAGGTGTTGAGCCAGGTCTGGATACCTCGAACACCATCACGATGCGTCTCACTCTTCCTTGGAACAAGTACGAGGGAGAGGGCATCACGAATTTCTTCACAGAGCTCACAGAGGGAGTCGAGGCCCTACCCGGGGTGCTCTCAGCTGCCTCCGGATCGCAATTCGCGCCCATCAGCTTCATTCAACAACAGTTCACTCTGCCCGGACAGGAAACGGAAGACGAGGGAACGCTTCCCACTGCGTTCGTGACCATCGCCAGCGAGGGGTACTTCGAGACCCTCGGCATTCCCGTGATCGCCGGCCGCGATTTCAATCTGCAAGATCGGCCAGACTCGACTCTTGTGGCGGTCATCAATCAAGAAATGGCCAGACGCTACTTCGACGACCGCAACCCGATCGGTGAGCGCTTCAAGATGGGAACGCCTGAGGCCGACGATCCCTGGTTCGAGATCATTGGCGTCGTGGGCGATACCAAGAACCGGGGCCTGCAGAACCGCACCGTGCCGGAGTACTACGTCAGCCTGAGGCAGGCCAACGGTGTCTTCAATCAACTGTTCCTTCTCGTGCGCGCCGAGAATGAGCCGCGCGGTGTCCTCGGTGCGGTGCGTGATGTAGTTGCCTCTATCGACCCGGAGCAGCCGATTTACGCGATTGCCACCCTGGAAGAGACATTTGCTGCGGGCTTCGCGGCACAAAGATCAGCCATGCAGCTTCTGGCGGGCTTCGCGGCGCTAGCCCTCCTTCTCGCGGCGGTGGGTATCTATGGAGTGGTCTCGTACGCCGTCAGCGAGCGCACGGCGGAGATTGGTGTGCGCATCGCTCTCGGGGCGGGCCGATCCGATGTCCTCCGCCTGGTCGTGCGACAAGCACTGGTCCCCGTCGTGATCGGCGCCGTTGTCGGTCTCATCATGTCCATAGGCGTGGGAATTGCCATGTCGGGGCTGCTCTTCGAAGTCGGAAGCATCGATCCTGTGACACTGGCGGGGGTCGTGCTCCTGCTCTTCGGCATTGCTTTCGGGGCCAGCTACTTGCCGGCCCGTCGTGCGAGCCGCATCGACCCGCTTGTTGCATTGCGTATTGATTGACTCGAGGCCGCTTGGACGCGGCCCCCTCGCTTGACCTTTATGGCCACCGTTGGCAGTCTCGCTATGCCTGTCGTCGTTCACCAGGCTGCGAGACTCGGCTGCTCCCGCGCATGTCGCTCTGAGTTCTACGGGTGAAGGTGCAAGGGCGCGACCGTGTCACGTGGATCGATACCCAACCTCAAGCAGGAGCGCCGACTATGCAGAGCAGCTCGTTCCGTCCGTCCTTGACCACTGCCTCGCTGTTCATCCTGCTCGGGATGCTCGTTTGTGGATCTGGTTTCGCCCAGAGTGCCCAGCGCGGGCTCGCGGAGGATCTCGTTTGGCGTAACATCGGTCCGGCCAACATGGCCGGTCGCGTTACTGATATCGAGGCGGTCGACAGCGATTTCTCGGTGGTTTTTGTAGCCGCGGCCTCTGGTGGGGTATGGAAGTCCACCAACGCCGGCACCACGTGGGAGCCGATATTCGAGGACTACGGCACCGGGAACATCGGCGACATCGCCGTTTTCCAGCCGAACCCCGACATCATCTGGGTCGGAACCGGGGAGTCGTGCACCCGCAACAGCGTTGGGTGGGGCGACGGAGTCTACAAGTCGACCGACGGCGGTGAGACCTTCACCCATGTTGGGTTGCGCGACACGCACCACATCGGCGAGGTCCTGACGCATCCCACAGATCCGGATATCGCCTACGTTGCAGCTCAGGGCCACCTTTGGGGGCACACCGGCGAGCGTGGCGTGTTCAAGACCGAGGATGGCGGTAGAACCTGGCAAAGGCTTGGCGGCGGCCTGCCTGACGATGGTCGCACCGGGGCGACCGACCTGAAGATGGACCCACGCGACCCGGACGTCCTGTACGCGGCGTTCTGGCAGCGCTTGAGGCAGCCGCACCGGTTCGATTCGGGCGGCCCGAACGGCGGCATCTTCAAGAGCACCGACGGTGGCGAGAGCTGGTCCCAGCTCACCGATGGTCTGCCGGATGGCGACATCGGCAAGATCGGATTGGCGATCTATCGTTCGAACCCCGAAATCGTCATGGCGATCGTGGAGCACGGCAACCAGCCGCAACGCCGGGTCGGCGGCGAGCCAAACCCCGAATACGAGGACATGAGCAACCTCGGAACGGGCATCTACCGCTCCGAAAACGGTGGCCGAAGCTGGGAGTTTGTCAACCGCTACAACAACCGGCCGTTCTACTACAGCCATATCTGGATGAATCCACAGGACGACCAGGAGGTGTTCGTCCTTGCCGGCAGCGCCCAGGTTTCGACCGACGGTGGCCGAACCTTCGACCGCACCCTCGATGGGATCGCCGGAGACTTCCATGCCCTCTGGATCAACCCCCAGCAGCCCGACATCTTCTACGTAGGCAACGACAAGGGCTCCTACGTCACGTACGACCACGGCCACCAGTTCATCATGTTCGACAACATGGATCTGGGGCAGTTTTATGCAGTAACCGCCGATATGCGAGATCCCTACTGGGTATATGGCGGGCTGCAGGACAATGGCAACTGGGGCGGGCCGAGCAACAGCAGAGATTGGAACGGAATCCTCAACGACCACTGGTTCAAGTTCCACAGTGGTGACGGTTTCCACACTACCGTGGACCCGAACGATTGGCGCACCGTCTATACGGAAAGTCAGGGCGGCAGCATCCGCCGCCTCGACGCTGTCTTCCGGCAAGTAGGAGAGAGCATTACACCCGATCGCAGCAATATTCTGAATATCGAGGAGTTTCTGCCCGGTGGTCGCCTCGACGCCCAAGAGAGTGGGCAGGGGGGAATGGGTGGCTTTGGGGGCGGCGCAGGGCGCTTACCGCGTGACAGCTTTCGTTTCAACTGGAGCTCGCCGCTCATCCTCTCCCCCCACAACTCCAACACCATCTATTTCGGCGGCAACCACCTGTTCAAGAGCCCCGATCGTGGGGAGACCTGGTCGATCATCAGTCCAGATCTGTCCTTCAACGATCCCGAGACAACCGATCCCGAGAGCGGCGGTCTGACGCGCGACGTCACGAGTGCCGAAACACACGCGACGCTGATCACGGTCGCAGAGTCGCCGATCGTCCGGGGGCTCATTTGGGCCGGCACAGACGACGGGCGGGTACACGTTACCCGTGACGACGGTCGGAACTGGACCGATGTACGACCAAACTTCCCGGACGTGCCTCGTGGCCTGTGGGTCAGTCGCGTCGAGGCCTCGAGCTTCGACGAGGGCACGGCCTACGTTTCCTTCGACGGCCACCGTAGCGACAATTTCCGGCCTTGGGTCTTCAAGACCACGGACTTCGGGCAGACTTGGGCGAGCGTCGCTGGCAATCTGCCGGCCGACCACCCCGTCTATGTTGTCAAAGAGGATCTCGAAAATCCGAGGCTTTTGTTCGTCGGTACCGAGTTCGGCGTGTTCGCCACTGTCGACGGTGGTGCGACGTGGGAGCGGTTGATGAACGGACTGCCGACGGTTGCCGTCCACGATCTCGTTATCCACCCGCGAGACGGCGACCTGATCGCCGCGACCCATGGTCGCAGCATCTGGATCCTCGACGACATCACGCCGCTGCAGCAGCTCAACGACGAGGTGACCGGCGCCGACGCGTACCTGTTCGAAAGCCGTCGAGCCACACTGTGGCGCGGCATCAGCCGCGGCGCGACGCGGGGCCATAAGCTCTTCATGGGCCGTAACCCTCTGACGATTGAGCACCGGGAGCCGGGCAACTCGCCTTCGCAGCTCGCCAACAGTGCCGCGATCCACTTCTGGCTCGGCGACTCGGCGCCGAGTCAGGTCGAGCTTCTGATCACCGACTTGAGTGGCGCGCACGTGCACACCGCTCAGGATCTTTCGCTGGAGCCGGGAATTCATCGCTACTACTGGGATATCCGCTGGGATCCCGGTGAGGAGCAGGTGCAAGCCTACGAAGCGCAGATGGAGCGGATGCGCGAGCGCTTCGGCGGTGAGATTCCCGCCGGCTTTGGGGGCATGAGGGGTCCCCAGGGCGAGGAGGCAGGAATTGGGACCTTCCTGGTTCAACTCACCGTCGACGGGCAGGTCTACACCAGCACGGTGACGGTTCGTGAGGATCCGGATCTGGCGGAGGTGCTCTAGAAGGTCGTGTGACCGCGCCCATCGCCTGCACCATGACCTACCAGGCCAGGACTCAGGAAGAGAGGATGACCACCACCGGGCGTGATTTGACCTCAATGGGGCCAGGCAGCGTCGCCGGGAGCATGTCTCACACCGATCCTGCGGTGGTGATGCGCGGCATCCGCAAGGCCTTCGGCCCCGTTGAAGTCCTGCACGGTATCGATTTCGAGGTACTGCCCGGAGAGATTCACGTTCTCGCGGGCGAAAACGGGGCCGGCAAGAGCACTCTGATCAAGATTCTCTCGGGCGCCTACAGTGATTTCACCGGCGAGCTGCAGGTTGGTGGCCGGACACTCCGCTTCGCTCGTCCCAGCGAGGCGGTGCGTGCCGGAATCGCCACGATCCACCAGGAGCTTTCCCTGGTGCCATCGATGACGGTTGCCGACAACCTGTTCCTGGGCTGGGAGGTAGCCGGGCGCTTCGGTGGGGTCGATTTTGCGCTCCAGAGGGCGGAGGCGGCACGAATCCTCGAGGAAATGGAGCTTGATTGCTCGCCCCGGCAACTGATTAGCGAGCTGCCGATCTCCTGTCAGCAGAGCCTGGAAATCGCGCGGGCGCTGACTCGAGACGCCAGCATCCTCATCCTCGACGAGCCAACGAGCGCCCTGAACGAGCGCGAGGTCGATTCTCTCTTCGTCCGCCTTCGCGAGCTGCGTAGCAGGAACCGCAGCATCGTCTACATCACACACAGGATGGAGGAAATCTACCAACTGGCTGACCGCATCACGGTGCTGCGCGACGGCGCCCTCGTGGGCACTGCACCGGTCGCAGATCTGCCACCGGCGAACCTCGTTCGCTGGATGGTGGGCCGAGATCTGCCGAAATTGAAGAGTGATGCTACGCAGGTCGTGCGAACTGCGGCACAGCCTGCACGAGACGAGCCGGCGCTGGCCGGCGCCCGAGGCGCCGCACTCGAGGTCGAGAATCTCCGCGTTGCGCATGCTGCCGCGAAGGGTCACTTCGTTGTCGGAGGAGTTTCCTTCACCCTGAATCGTGGAGAGGTCCTCGGCCTCGCCGGGCTGGAAGGATCGGGCAAGAGTGAGGTGCTGCACGCACTGTTTGGTGCCCTGGGACGCCGGGCTGACGGGCAGCTGCGACTTTTTGGCGAGCCCTTTTCGATGAAGGGCCCGCGGGAATCGGTTGAGCGGGGTGTCGTGCTGCTGACCAACGATCGCAAGTCGCTGGGCCTGGCGCCAGAGCTCAGCGTGACCCACAGTGTCAGCCTTGCCAGCCTGAGACGATTCTCCGGACGTTGCGGATGGATGCGAAGGAGAGAAGAAAGCAAGGCCGTGCGCGACCTGACCCGGGAATTCAGGCTCAGGGCGCCCTCCGATGAAGCTCCTGTGCGCAGCCTTTCTGGCGGCAACCAGCAAAAGGTCTATCTAGCGCGCTGCTTGCTGCCACAGCCAAGGGTCCTCCTTCTGGATGAGCCGACACGCGGCATCGATGTCGGGGCCAAGGCCGACATCTATGACCTCATGCGTACCTGGGTTGCCCAGGGCATTGCGATCTTGCTGGTCACCTCGGAGATGGACGAGCTCCTCGCCCTCAGCGATCGCATAATCGTGATGCATTCGGGCCGGATTTCCACGGAGGTGATGCGCGACACGGCCTCAAAGGATGCGGTGCTGGCAGCGGCTATGGGCAGCCAACGGCGGCAGAGCAACGGAAGGTGATGTGAACGCTGATCATGCCGTGAGGCTACGAGAGCAGTGGAGAACGCCCGTAGCACGGGCTCTGATGGCCCTCGTGCTCATGATCGTCATCGGCTGCATATTCAGTGCCGATGGGGCGTTTTACAGGTGGAGTGTCCACCGCGACATGCTGCGGCAAGTCTCGGTGTTCGGCATCTTGGCCTGCGGTATGACAGTAGTGATCATCAGCGCCGGCATCGACCTGTCGGTCAGCAGCCTATTGGCGCTGGCTGCGGTCACCTTCGCCTGGCTGACCATGCCACAAGGCTGGTCGGCACTCGCCGCGGTTCCCGTGGTTCTGGCTGTGGGCGCGGTTCTAGGCTCGATCTCCGGCGTATTGGTCGCACAAATGCGAATCCAGCCGTTCATCGTTACGCTGGCAATGATGGTGTTCGGGCGGGGGCTCGCGAAGGTGATCTCAGGAGGCAGAAAGATCACCAACTACGTGCCGGACGCCGACGGCGTTTCCCAGGTCGTCGACCTGCCGGAGATCTTCGGGATCATCGATAGCAGAGTGCTGGGGGGAAACCTGTCGATCGTCACGATCATCTTTGCTGCCTGCGTCCTGATTACGTGGATCGTGCTGTCGCGGAGTCGCCTCGGGCGCCACATCTACGCCGTGGGAGGCAACTTGGAGGCCGCTCGCCTGTCGGGCGTTCCCGTGCGACTGACCCTGATCTCGGCCTACGCGTTGTCAGGAGTCTTTGCGGCGGTGGCTGGCATCTGCCAGGCGGCGCAGGAGACTCACGGTGACCCCGAGACGGGGATCGCCTACGAACTCGACGCCATCGCCATGGTGGTCATCGGTGGTACATCGCTCGCCGGGGGTAAGGGCAGTGTCATTCTGACCCTGATCGGTGTGCTCACCATCGGATATCTGCAGAAAATCCTCTCGCTCAACGCAGCTCCCGAGGCCACGCGGCTCATGCTGACGGGCGCCATCATCATCTGCGCGGTGCTGTTTCAGCGGGGGAGGGAGTAGCGAGTCAGAAGAGCGACGAGAGCGTGAAGAGGCAGTGCCTGGATGTAGCGAAGGAGGACGATCGTGCGACGACATGAGGCTGGCCGGCTGGTTGCCCTGACACTGATTCTGGTCCTGCCAGCTGGGTGCGGCAGCCAAGCACCCTCCGGCGATCTGGTGACCACGGGGTCTTTGTACGAAGAGATGACCGACTTGACGGGTCTGGCCGAGTTTCCCTACCCCACCTACAGAACGGTTCAGTTCTCATCCTACGACCGTCGCAGCGTCCAGCCCGAAGGACCCGAGTGGTTCGCCAACTCGGATGGCTTTGGCGGCGAGCCTGTGCCCGGTTTCGAAGCCGTGCTCAGCGAGCCGGGTGAGGACGGGATCGGGCAGTATCTGATAGCCGATGTCCAAGGGCCGGGTGCCCTGGTACGAACGTGGACCGCCGCCATCGAAGGCACGGTGCAACTCTGGCTCGACGGGCA
>CALAKE010000551.1 GCA_937922775.1 uncultured bacterium
GTGATGCCTGGAGACAGCATCAGTATCAAGGTGGAGTTGATTACACCGATCGCCATGGACAAGGGTTTGCGGTTCGCCATCCGTGAGGGTGGACGTACCGTCGGCGCTGGCACCATCAGCGAGATCTACGAGTAGAGGTCAATGCGAGTCAGAGTCACGCTCGAGTGCGGTGAGTGCGATCGCCGCAACTACACGACGTCGAAGAACAAGCGCACGACGCCTGACAAGATCCTGCTGAAGAAGTACTGCCCGTGGTGTCGCCGGCACACGGACCACAAGGAGACCAAATAGTTACTGCGGTTCTGGGAGGCCAGTAGCTCTAACGGACGAGAGCGCCGGACTCCAAATCCGGAGGTTGGGGGTTCGAATCCCCCCTGGCCTGCCAATTCGATTCCGCGCCGAAGCCAACGCGCGAACGCGAGTTGCGGGGAGTTCACAAAACAAATGATCAAACGGTTCAGGACCTTTCTTCGCGAAGTGCGCGCGGAGTTGAAAAAGGTCACGTGGCCGAAGCAGAAGGAGGTCTACGGCACGACCATCGTCGTAGTCATCACCTGCGTTGTCTTTGGATTCTTCCTCTGGGCCGTGGACATTGTGATGAGCCGGGTCGTGACATGGCTCTATGGGTATTTCGGCTAGCGGTATCGCCGCTGGCCAGCGAGCGGAGCTAGCTCAACGTGCTGGATCAGAACGAACAAGCTGAGGTAGTCGAGACCGATCAGGACGTGGTGGCGGATCCTGAGGAGCACCCCGTGGCCTCTGAGGCTGATGAGGTGGTTTCCGAGACGGAGGCCCCTGCCGCTGCGGAGGAGAGCGACGAGGATGAAGGCGTCGAGGGGGTAGCCGCTGAGGCTCTTCCCATTAATCGGCAGGATGGCCTGGGTGCGCTCGTCAGGGCCGTCGAGGAAGCCGAAGCCGAGCTGTCAGAAGAGGACGCTGAGGCTTCGGATGCGGCCGATGGTGACGACGTCGCTGCCGTGCCGGGTCTCGAGAGCGAGGCCGAGGTTGGAGTTGGGGCCGAGATCGACGCCGGCGGCGAAGTGTCCGCTGATGTCGAGGTTGTTTCCGAGCCCGTCCCGGTGGCGCCGGCCCCGGCACCTCCGGCTGAGGACGACGGCATGAATTGGTATGTCATTCATACCTATTCGGGCTACGAGCGCAAAGTGAAGCAGAGTTTGGAGGAGCGGGTACGAACGCTCGGTTTGGAGGATGAAGTCGCTGAGTTGCTGATCCCGACCGAGGACGTGGTCGAGATGAAGAGCGGTCGCAAGGTGGTGACCGCCAAAAAGTTTTTCCCCGGATACCTGTTGATTCGAATGGCGATGAACGAAGACTTATGGCACGTCGTCAAGAACACGCCGAGGGTTACGGGGTTCGTAGGTGCGGGCCGAAAGCCGATTCCCCTGCCGCAAGACGAAGTCGACAAGATCGTCAACCGGATGGAGGAGTCGGTCGAGGCGCCCAAGCCCAAGTTCCAGTTCAGCAAGAACGAGACGGTGCGGATCATCGACGGGCCTTTCACCAACTTCACCGGAAAGGTGGAGGAGGTCGATGCCCGTCGCAGCACTCTCAAGGTGATGGTGTCGATTTTCGGGCGTAACACGCCCGTCGAGCTTGATTTCTTTCAGGTGGAAAAGGTTTAGAGCGAGATGGCCAAGAAAGCGAAGGGCGGCAAGCCCGTGCTCAGCATGATCAAGCTGCAGATCCCGGCTGGCAAGGCATCACCGGCGCCGCCGGTGGGGCCGGCTCTGGGACAGCACGGCGTCGCGATCATGGATTTCTGCCAGGCGTTCAACGCGGCAACCAAGGACGAAGGGGGACTGATCATCCCGGTCGTTATCACCGTCTATCAAGACCGAACCTTCAGCTTCATCACCAAGACGCCTCCGGCGGCGGTGCTACTGAAGCAAGCGGCAAATATCGTCTCAGGCTCAGGGGAGCCGAACCGCGAGACCGTCGGCACCGTATCCCGGGCCCAGGTCGAGGAGATTGCCCGCACGAAGATGGTTGACCTCAACGTCTACGACGTCGAGGCCGCGGTCAAGATCATCGCCGGAACGGCTCGATCGATGGGAATCGCCATCGATGGGGAGGGGGCTTAGCCGTCATGCCTACACACGGAAAGAACTATGTGGCTGCCAAGGAAGCCCTCGACGATGGCTTCCTCTCGCTGCCCGAAGGCCTCTCTCGGGTCAAGGGAAGCGCCTTTGCCAAGTTCGATGAGACCGTCGATATCGCCATCAACCTCGGTGTAAATCCGAAGCACGCAGACCAGATGGTTCGTGGGACGGTCGTTCTCCCTTTCGGGACCGGCAAGACCAAGCGCGTCGCGGTGATCGCCCAGGGTGAGAAGTTGAAAGAGGCCGAGGCAGCCGGAGCAGACGTGACCGGAGGCGCGGATCTGGTGCAGAAGATCTCGGAGGGCTTCCTCGACTTCGATGCCGTCGTCGCGACCCCCGACATGATGCGTGACGTCGGTAAGCTCGGACGTGTTCTGGGCCCCCGCGGCATGATGCCGAACCCGAAGGCGGGCACAGTGACATTCGATGTTGGCAGGGCCGTCGAGGAGATCAAGGGCGGCAAGCTGGAGTTTCGCGTTGACAAGAATGGTGTCGTGCATGCTCCTGTCGGCCGGGCTTCCTTCGAGGAGTCGGCTCTTCTGGAGAATGTACAGGCTCTAGTAGACGCGATCGTGCGCGCCCGCCCGGCTTCAGCCAAAGGCAAGTACCTAAAGAGCATTCACCTTTCTTCGACCATGGGGCCGAGTGTCGTTATCGACACCTCGGACCTGATGCCCAAATAACGACGATGTCTGCCATAGCCGAGAAGACCGAACAAGTCGAGCTTCTGCATAAGGAGCTTACTGACGTTCCACACGCCATTCTGGTCGACTTTCGCGGCCTCGACGTCGCGGGCGCTACGGCCTTGAGGCGGCGGCTGCGTGAGGAGGATGCGCGGTTCAAGGTGGTCAAGAACACGATCGCTCTCCGTGCGGTTGCCGACCTTCCCTTGAGCGGCCTGGAGTCTGCCTTCGAAGGGCCGACCGCGATCGCCTATACGAGCGAGAACGTGGTCGCCCTCGCCAAGGTATTGCGCGAGTTCGCAAAAGAGCATGAGACGCCGACGTTCAAAGCCGGTGTAGTGGACGGAAAGCCGATCAGCGTCGACCAGTTCGAGCAGATCGCCAAGCTGCCGGCGCGCGAGGAGCTGCTGGCCAAGGCGTTGTACCTGATGCAGTACCCGGTGACCGGACTCGTCACGGCGCTGGGTGGCATCTTGCGATCGTTCGTAGTCGCCCTGGATCAGGTCCGGCTACAAAAAGAAGAAGGTGGGGAATAACACCGTTTTCATCTGAAGGCGCCTCGGGCCCACGCAGAGCGATAGGGTCCACAGGCGTCGCTGATAACAAACCGCTGCCGTACATATGCGGCGCTCATCGAGGTGGAGGATCTCGTGGCCAAGGCAAAAATCACATCTGAGGAGTTCATCGAGCACATTGAGGGGATGTCCGTTCTCGAGCTCGCCGATCTGGTGAAGGAGCTCGAAGAGAAGTTCGGCGTCAGTGCGCAGGCGGTTGCAGCGCCTGTCATGGCTGCCGGCGCGGCCCCGGCCGAAGAAGAGGAAAAGACGGCGTTCGACGTCGTGCTGAAATCCTTCGGCGAGAAGAAGATCAACGTCATCAAGGTCGTCCGCGAGGTCACAAGCCTGGGTCTCAAGGAGGCAAAGGACCTCGTCGACAACATCCCGAATCCGGTCAAGGAAGGGGTCTCGAAGGAAGAGGCCGAAGAGCTCAAGAAGAAGTTCGAAGAAGCTGGCGCCGAAGTCGAGGTTAGCTGACCGCTTTGAGTCCTTGTGATGTTGTCCGGCTCGTCAATACGAAAAGCCAAGGAGACTCGGGTCTATGGCTGATGCTTCATTGATGCCGATCCGCGAGCGGGTGAGCTTCGGCAAAATTCCCGCTTCGATCTCGTTGCCTAATCTCATCGAGGTCCAGAAGAAGTCCTACGAACGTTTCTTGCAGATGCACCTGCCGCACTCCGAGCGGGAGGAGGCGGGGCTGCAGGAAGTGTTCCGCACTATTTTTCCGATCAGCGACTTCCGAGAGACCGCCTCGCTGGAGTTCGTCGAGTATTCGATCGGAAACTGGGAATGCCGTTGCGGAGAGGTAAAGGGACTCCGGCACCTCGAGGTGACCTGCACGGATTGCGGCAAGCGGGTTATTCCGAGACGTTCGCCCGAGCAGCGCATTCTCTGCCCGGAGTGCGGAGCTGACAACACCGAGCAGGTCGGTTCATGTCAGGTTTGTGACGAGCCTGTGGATCTGAAGCTCCCCTTCGACGAAGAGGAGTGCCAGAGCCGCGGCATGACGTATGCCGTGCCGTTGAAGGTTACGATTCGGCTGGTTGTCTGGGACAAGGACCCCGAGACAGGCAACAAGACCATCCGGGATATCAAGGAGAAGGAGGTCTACCTCGGCGATATTCCGCTGATGACCGAGCGCGGCACCTTCATCATCAACGGTACCGAGCGCGTCATCGTCTCACAGTTGCATCGGTCACCGGGCGTGTTTTTCCACCCGGGCAGCGGTCGCACGCTCTTTGTTGCACAGGTCATCCCCTACAGGGGGTCCTGGGTCGAGTTCGAGCTCGATTCTCGCGACATGGTTCACGTGCGCATCGACAGGCGGCGCAAGTTTCCCGCGACGGTGTTCCTGAGGGCTCTGGGCCTGGAGACGTCGGAGGAGATCCTGCGCGTCTTCTATCGTCCAGTGAAGCTTTCCCTCAAGTCTGGCCTCAAGCTCCAACTCGATGAAGGTTTGATTGGCCGACGATTCTCCACGTCCCTCGTCGGGTCGCGGGGCAAGCTGAAGGGCAAGGAGATTCTGGCGGCCGGCAACAAGCTGCTGAGGGGTGGCCTGAAGCGCCTCGGTGACGCCGGCGTCAAGACAATCATTGCCGAGCCCGCCGACCTCGAGGGTAGCTATACCCTGCATGACATCGTCGACACCGAGAGTGGTGAGGTTCTTGTCGAGGCAAACGAGGAGCTGACACCGGCCGTCCTGGATCGCGTGACCGAGAGCAAGGCGAAGGAGGTCGAGATCTTCTTCCCCGAGGCCAATCCGGGCGGAATCGTCGTCAGTGAGACGCTGCGCAAGGACACGTTGACGAGCCGAAAGGAAGCGCTGGTCGAGATTTATCGGAAGATGCGCCCTGGCGATCCACCAACCGCCGAGAGCTCGAAGAACCTCTTCGCCAACATGTTCCTGAATTCGCAGCGCTACGACTTCTCGAGAGTCGGGAGGTTGAAGTTCAACCTCAAGATGGGGCAGGAGCGTGATCTCGAGGAGCGCTTGTTGGATGCCGACGACTTCGTCGCCGTCTTGCGATACCTGCTCGGGCTGCCAGACGACCCGCGACGCGTCGACGACATCGACCACCTCGGTAATCGTCGAGTTCGCTCAGTCGGTGAGTTGCTCGAGAACCAGTTCCGCATCGGTTTGGTCCGGATGGAGCGTGCCGTGCGGGAGAAGATGAGCGTGTATCAGGAGATCGAGACGGCGATGCCGCACGATCTTATCAACGCCAAGCCAGTGATGGCGGCGGTGCGAGAATTCTTCGGATCTTCGCAGCTGTCCCAGTTCATGGACCAGACCAACCCGCTTTCAGAGATCACGCACAAGCGGCGCCTGTCGGCCCTCGGGCCGGGCGGCTTGTCGCGAGAGCGTGCGGGCTTCGAGGTGCGCGACGTTCATCCCACGCACTATGGGCGAATTTGCCCCATCGAGACACCTGAGGGGCCGAACATCGGTCTTATCTCGTCTCTGTCGTGCTATGCGCGGATCAACGAGTTCGGATTCATCGAAAGCCCATACCGCAGGGTCTCTTCGGGCAAGGTGATGAGCCACGTGCGCATCAGCAACCCGGGTGGGACAAAGTACGCGATCGGTGAGATGGTATCGGTCGCTGACGCCGAGAGTGAGAACAACCGCGCGGCCGATCAGAAGAAGGGCCGTGCCGAATATGAGGCCAGTCCGTTCTATCTCTCGGCAATTGAAGAAGATCAGACGGTCATCGCTCAGGCCAACGCGCCGATCGATCCGAAGTCCGGTAGCTTTCAGCGCGAAAGGGTTACTGCCAGGGTCAGCGGTGAGTTCAAGCTCGTGGCCTCCGATGACGTCACATACATCGACGTGTCGCCGAAGCAGGTCGTGTCCGTAGCTGCGTCGCTGATTCCGTTTCTGGAGAACGACGACGCCAACCGTGCCCTCATGGGTTCGAACATGCAGCGCCAGGCCGTGCCCCTGTATCGGCCGGAGGCGCCACTGGTCGGTACCGGCATGGAGTACGTCACGGCGCGTGACTCCGGTGCAGTCGTTCTGTGTCGCCGCGACGGCGTCGTCGACTCGGTCGATTCTGAGCGCATCATTGTCCGCGTCGACGGCGACGGCAGCCATGAAGTGGGTGCCGACATCTACCGTCTGGTCAAGTTCAAGCGATCGAACCAGAACACCTGCATCAATCAGAAGGCTCTTGTCAGAGCAGGGGAGCGGGTCGCAAAGGGGCAAGTCCTGGCCGACGGCCCGGCTACCGACAAGGGTGAGTTGGCCTTGGGCCGGAACATCCTCGTGGCGTTCATGCCTTGGCGTGGCTACAACTTCGAGGACGCCATTCTGGTTTCCGAGAAGCTCGTCAAGGACGATTCCTTCACCTCGATTCACATCGAGGAGTTGGAAATCGAGGCCCGCGACACGAAGCTCGGACCGGAAGAAATCACTCGCGACATCCCCAATGTTTCTGAAGAGGCGCTAAAGGACCTCGACGAGAGCGGCGTAATCCGCATCGGGGCCGAGGTCATGCCGAGCGATATTCTGGTTGGCAAGGTTGCCCCGAAGGGCGAGACGCAGCTTACGCCTGAGGAGAAGCTCTTGCGTGCGATCTTCGGCGAAAAGGCTTCGGATGTGCGCGACACGTCGCTCCGCATGCCGCCGGGCGATTTCGGTACCGTCGTCGAGGTCCGGGTGTTCAACCGCCACGGTGTCGACAAGGACGAGCGTGCCCTGCAGATCGAGCGCGAGGAAATCGAACGTCTGGCC
>CALAKE010000552.1 GCA_937922775.1 uncultured bacterium
GGATACGAATCGCTTGCAGTATCGGCTCATCCGCACCTTGCTCGCCGAGGATCACGAGCTCATGGTGGTTGGCGATGAAGATCAGTCGATCTACCGCTGGCGTGGCGCCGACCTGAATAATGTCCTCGACTTTCAAAGCGACTTCCCGGGAGCCACTCTCATTCGCCTCGAGCAGAATTATCGCTCTACGCAACCAATCCTCTCTGCGGCTGGATCTCTCGTGGCCCACAACCGGCAACGTCTCGGGAAGAACCTGTGGTCCGAGAAGAAGAAGGGAGAGCTCCCGACGTTCGTGCAGTGCGCGAGTGACCGCCAGGAGGCGGAGTGGGTGGCAGACAAGCTCAGCGGATCAGCTGACCTTTCCGAGAGCGCCATCCTCTACCGTACCAACGCACAGTCGCGCCTGTTTGAAGAAGTCCTGTTGGCCGCCCGAATTCCGCACCGCGTTGTTGGGGGGCCGCGTTTCTTCGCTCGACGCGAGGTGCGCGACCTGCTCGCCTATCTAGTTCTCCTGGTGCGCGACGATGATGTCGCGCTACGCCGCGCCGTTTCCGCTCCCAACCGCGGCGTCGGAAATGCCACGCTGCAGGCATTGGCGTCCGCGGCTCCCGAGGCCACGGCAGCGGCGACCCTCCGGCGGCTCGCCGCTACGGCACAACCCGAACAGGCCCTGCGGCAGGTGGGTTGCCCTGCGGCAGCCATACGCCCCCTCCTGGAGCTTCATCTCCTACTGGAGGACTTGCGGCGACTGTCCCGGACAGCCGCTTTGCCGGAGTTGCTGCGAGCCACATTGGAGCGCAGCGGGTATCGCCGCAATCTCGCAGACGAGCCCGACGCCGAAGATCGTCTCGCCAACCTGGAAGAGCTCATCTCGGCGGCCGCCGACGTAGCTGTGGGCGATGACGATCAAACACCGCCCGACACGGACGCGCAGCCGCCTATGGCGTTTTCTCCGGGGGCCTCACGCGCGCTCTCGGCGTTTCTCGACCATATTGCTCTGCTCTCTGATACCGACAGTAGCCGCGGCAGTGACGAAGGCGTGCGCCTGATGACCGTCCATGCTGCGAAGGGCCTCGAGTTCGATCAGGTCTTCTTGGTCGGCATCGAGGAAGATCTTTTTCCACACGCAACGGCTGTCGGCGAGGGTCAGGTCGAGGAGGAGAGGCGCCTATGCTACGTCGGCATGACTCGCGCGCGACGCACTTTGTTCCTCAGTGCGGCGCGCAGTCGCCGCGTGCATGGGCGCGAACGCTGGCAGGAACCTTCTCGCTTCATACGCGAGATCGACCCTCGCTTCATCATCATTCGCGACCCCCCGGTTGCGGCCTGCGGTACCACCTTGGACCAGACACGCTCTCGCCGCAGTCCTCGCGTGGCGGCGCGGCAGCAGGGATCGGCATGGGGAGGCCCGGGGCGGCAATCCCGACGCGCGGTCCCCTCCGGACCGACCCTACAACCAGGCGAGGCGAGAGCAGCCACGGACGAAGACTTGCGGGTGGGGGTGCGCGTTCGGCACGCGAAGTTCGGCAACGGCAAGATTTCTTCGCGTACGGGGTCGGGAGATAGGCTAAAGCTCGTTATTCGTTTCAACCGAGCCGGCACGAAGACCCTCTTGGCACGCTATGCCAAGCTCCAGGTTGTCGGCTGAGCGGCATTTCCCATATTGGAAATCCCCAGACATGGGATTAGAGTGTTTCATGAGGAGGCTGTGGTGCAACGTACCTGAAGGGGATCTCGGTGCAGCGTACCTACTTGTGGGGCAACTGGTCTCCGCCGCGGCTCATCGTCGCGACGTACGCTGTAGTTATCGCTGTCGGTACCTGCCTCTTGCTCCTGCCCTGGGCTAGCGCCGGGGAGTCTCTCTCCTTCCTGGATGCCCTTTTTACATCGACTTCCGCCACCTGTGTCACCGGCCTCGCCGTGGTTGATACCGGCGTGGACCTTTCGACCACCGGCCAGCTCATTGTGCTCGCGCTAATTCAGATTGGTGGCCTCGGCGTCATGACCTTCTCCACTCTCGCCCTCGTCCTCATGGGCAAACGCCTGCGTCTACACGATCGCGTCGTGGTGTCGACGGTTATCTATCGCGAAGGAGCATCCGATCTCGGCGCGGTGGTGCGGGCAATCGTCCTCGGGACGCTCGCATTCGAGGTGCTGGGTGCCGTAGTTCTTGCATGGAGATGGCCGGCGGCTTCCTTCTCAGGGTCTTTGTTCGCCGGGATCTTTCACTCTATTTCGGCCTTCTGCAACGCCGGCTTCGGGCTCTTCTCCAACAGCTTGGAGGGCTTTCGCGGGGACATCGTCGTGAATGTC
Source organism: uncultured bacterium (assembly GCA_937922775.1). Lineage (GTDB taxonomy): Bacteria > Acidobacteriota > UBA890 > UBA890 > UBA890 > CALAKE01. The sequence continues at coordinate 2,314 of CALAKE010000552.1, forward strand.
ACCATCATGGTTCTGGTCATCGTCGGCGGGCTCGGCTTCCCCGTGGTCCTCGAGCTCACCGAGTACGTGAGGCCGAGGGCGAAGCGACAACGCCGGCTGGTGAGCCTGCATACCAAGGTGGTGCTCAGCGTTACCGCCTTGCTGATCCTGGTGGGAAGTGTCGCGATCTTCGCCTTGGAGTACCGGCACGCCTTGGCTGACTTGACGCTCTCGGAGAGCATCACGGCGTCCGTCTTTCAGGCAATCACGCCGCGCACGGCAGGCTTCAGTACTCTTCCGACGGGTGGCTTGCTCTCTTCAACTCTGTTCATCATGGTCATGCTCATGTTCGTCGGCGGATCGCCCGGCTCGACGGCTGGCGGCATCAAGACAACAACCTTGGGCATGATGCTCGGCTATTTCTATAGCCGGTTGCATGGTGACGAGAGCGTGAACGTTTTTCGTCGTACCGTACCCGCCATTGATCTCCGGAGGGCAGTCATGGTTGCGGGTACGGCGCTCCTCGTACTTTTCTTTGGTCTCTTGGCTTTGTTGCTGGCAGAAGGCGCGGTGCCGCCGGAGGAGATCGAGACAGGACTGGGGACAGCAGAATCTCGCTTTGCGCCGCAGGGCACATTGTTCCTCGAGTTGTTATTCGAGAGCACCTCGGCACTCGGTACGGTTGGCCTTACTACCGGGGTGACGAGTTCTCTGTCGACGGCAGGTCGTCTCATCATCATGGTTCTCATGTTTGTCGGGCGCACGGGCCCACTGACACTGGTGGTGGCACTTGGAGAGCGACGGGCTCGGGCATTCTACAGCTATCCCGAGGATCACGTTTTGGTGGGTTAGAGAGGGCACCATGGCACATTTCGCAGTCATCGGATTGGGTAATTTCGGCGGAACCCTGGCTCTCGAGTTGGTCAACCTCGGCCACGAGGTGGTCGCGGTTGAGGCCAATCCTGAAAAAGCCCAGATCTTCCGTGACCGCCTGCCGCAGGTAGTGGTGGCCAACGGCACGGATCGTCACACTCTTGAGGTCATCGGGCTGAATGATGTCGATTGTGCGATTATCAGCCTCGGCCGCGCGCTGGAAGCGGCGGTCCTCGTGGCGTTGCATTGTGTCGAGCTGCGGGTACCGAAGATATACGCCAAGGTTGTTTCCAGCACACACGGGCGCATACTCAAACGATTGGGGGTTACCCGAGTGATCTTCCCTGAGCGAGAGGTCGCGAGGCGTCTCGCACATAGGATCACCAATCCCAACCTCATCGACTATTTGCCGATTACCCAGGGTTACTCGGTCGAGCAGATCGCGGCGCCGCTGTCGATGTTCGGGAGGACACTCGAGCAAGTCGAGCTTCCCCGCCGCTTCGGCGTCCACGTCATCGCTATACGAGAGTCAGCAGATCCCGACAGCCCCCTTCAGATACCGACGGGGGGCACGATCATCAGTGAGGGCGATCAACTCGTGCTGCTGGCACGCAACGAGGCGCTCGCTCGTTTCGAGACTGTTGAGTAGGAAACTAACTGCCGTCCGCCAGGCGCGCCACGGCGACGACCTTGTCGCCTTCGCCCAGGTCGATGATTGTCACGCCTTGCGTGTTTCGGTTCTGCACCTTGATGCCTTTGGTGCTTGTCCTGATCAGCTTCCCGTTTGAGGTAATGATCATAACTTCGTCTTCAGCATCGACCAGCTTCTGGCCGACAACGGAACCGTTACGTTGGCTTGTCTTGATGTCGATAAGGCCCATCCCGCCGCGGTTCTGTGGACGATAGTTCCCCACATCGGTGCGCTTGCCAAAACCGTTTTCGGTAACCGTGAGGATCGCGCCGGCTTCCTTGAGCGTCTCCATGCCGATCACCAGGTCTCCCGACCCCAGCTTGATTCCTCTCACACCCATGGTGTTGCGGCCCATGGGACGGCACTGTGCTTCGGGAAAACGAATCGACTTCCCCTGATGCGTGCCAAGGAAGACGTCCTGGCTGCCGTCCGTGAGCTTGGCCGAGAGAAGGCGGTCGCCTTCCTGCACTTTGATGGCGATGATGCCGGTAATGCGCGGGTTGGCAAAGTCGCTCAGGGGCGTCTTCTTGACCATTCCCTGCTCGGTCGAAAAGACAATGAAGCGCTCATCATCGAATTCATCAACCGGCAGGATGGCGCGGACCTTCTCGTCCCGCTCGATGCGCGAGAGCATGTTGGCTATGGCCTTACCGCGGCTTGCTGGCCCTGCCTGTGGCATCTCGTAGACCTTCAACCAGTACCCCATCCCGCGATCCGTGAATACCATGATGTAGGCATGTGTTGAGGCAGTAAAGAGATGTTCAACGAAGTCGCCTTCCTTCGTCACGGCGCCGAGCCGGCCCTTGCCGCCACGGCGTTGCTGCCGGTACAGGGTCAGCGGCGTTCGCTTGACGTAACCGGCATGGCTGCACGTGATGACCATCTCCTCTTCAGCGATCAGGTCCTCGACAGTGAAGTCCTGGGCGTCATAAACGATCTCTGTGCGCCGCTCGTCGGCGAACTTGTCGCGAATGCCTGTCAGTTCCTCAACAATCAGCGTGCGCAGCTTCTGGTCGGAGGCCAGAATGCTCTCGAGTTCGCCGATCAGTTCGAGGACCGCTTCTAGTTCCTCGAGGATCTTCTCTCGCTCCAGGCCCGTGAGCCGATGCAAGCGCATGTCGAGCACGGCTTGTGCTTGGATCTCGCTCATCTTGAAGCGCTTGACCATCTGCGCTTTTGCGGTTGCCGCATCCTTGGAGCTACGGATCAACTTGATCACCGCGTCAAGGTTGTCGAGTGCAATCTTGAGCCCTTTGAGAATATGTGCCCGTGCCTCCGCCTTCCTGAGCTCGAAGAGGGTTCTCCGGGTTACCACCTCGCGCCGGTGGTCGACGAACGACGACAACATGCCCTTGAGGTCGAAGACTTGCGGCACGCTGTCCTTGATCGCGAGCATGATGATGCCGAGAGATGTCTCCATCTGGCTGCTCTTGTAAAGATTGTTGAGCAGGACCTCTGGTTCCTCTCCGCGCTTGAGCTCAATGACGACGCGCACGCCTTCTCTGCTGCTTTCGTCGCGAATGTCGTTGATCCCCTCGAGCTTCTTGTCCTTCACTTGCTGGGCAATCTGCTCGATGAGCTTGGCTTTGTTTACCTGATAGGGAACTTCCGTGATCACGATGCGGTCGCCGCGGCGCTTCGTGCGCTCAATATCGGCGCGGGCGCGGATACGGATGATGCCGCGGCCGGTCTTGTAGGCGTCGACAATTCCCTTTGCCCCGTAGATAATCCCGCCCGTCGGAAAATCGGGCCCGGTGACTATTTCGTGCAGGTCTTCTACTGAGACGTCCGGCTCGTTGATCACCCGGATGCAGGCATCGACGACCTCTCCGAGATTGTGCGGCGGAATGTTAGTTGCCATTCCAACAGCGATGCCGCTCGATCCATTGACCAAGAGGTTGGGGAATTTGGCGGGGAGAACAGTCGGTTCCTCGAGAGAACCGTCGTAGTTCTCGACGAAGTCGACTGTCTCTTTGTCCAGGTCGGCGAGGAGCTCTCCAGCCAGCCGTGTCATGCGCACTTCGGTGTATCGCATTGCCGCAGCGGGGTCGCCATCAAGGGAGCCGAAGTTTCCTTGGCCGTCGACGAGAACCTGGCGTAGAGAGAAATCTTGCGCCATTCGCACGATGGTGTCGTAGACCGATTGGTCGCCGTGCGGGTGATATTTACCAATTACGTCACCGACGACGCGGGCGCTTTTCTTATAGGCCTGGTTGAAGTAGTTGCCCAGGTCGTGCATCGCGTAGAGCGTTCTGCGGTGCACTGGCTTCAGGCCATCGCGGACATCGGGCAGGGCGCGCCCGATGATGACGCTCATCGCGTAGTCGAGGTATGACTTCTTTACCTCTTCCTCGATGGAGATGGGTACTTTGTGCTCGATTCCGTCGATCTTCGCCACGGTTCAGGTCGCCTTAGATGTCGAGGTTTTCAACTTCGTGTGCGTGCGTCTCGATGAACTCTCGCCGGGGCTCTACCTTGTCCCCCATGAGTGTCGTAAATATCTGATCCGCAGCGGCCATGTCTTCGATCGTTACTTGCACTAGCCTGCGCTGCTCGGGATCCATGGTGGTTTCCCAAAGTTGCTCGGGGTTCATTTCACCAAGGCCCTTGTACCGCTGCAGAGTGATTCCCTTTTTCGCGGCGCCCATGAGGTGCGTCAGAAGCTCTTCCTTTGTGCCCAGTGTCGCTTCTGTGGCGCCATTGCTGAGGACCTTGAAGGGCGGCTTGTGAAACTCCGGGAGCTCTTGGTACAGCGTGAATAGGGCTCGGTACTCGGGACTATCGACGAGCTCGTGGTTTACTCGCACTATCGTCGCGATAGCGCCGTTGTCTCCGGTGCTGACAAGGAGCTCGTGGAGGGCGTGTTCCTCGTCGAATCTCGTCTCTACGCCATACCCATCCTTCTCGAGCCGTCGCCCGATCTTGACCAGTTCTTCTGTGTCTTCGAACTGCTTCTTGTAGCGCAAGCCGAGCTCACACAGCACCTCGAGAAGTTCCTGCCAGTAGTCCCTGCGGCGGAGCTTGTTCATAAAGAACCCGTACCGGTGCAATCGCTCGAGGCGCTTTTCCAGAGCTTTACCGCTGATAGTCTTCTTGCTTCCCTTTACCTGGACCTTGCGCTTCTCGGCAGCACGCTCGACGAGGAACTCGGTCATTTGTTTTTCGTCGGGAAGGTACATCTGTCTCCTTCCGGCCTTGACTCTGTAAAGCGGCGGCTGTGCGATGAACAAGTGACCTTCCTCGAGAAGCCGGCGCATCTGGCGGAAGAAGAAAGTCAAAAGCAATGTGCGGATATGGCTACCATCGACATCGGCGTCCGCCATGAGGATGACTTTGTGGTAGCGAAGCTTTTCGAGGGAGAATTCTTCTTCGCCAATTCCCGTACCGAGGGCGGTGATTATGGTGCGGATCTCCTCGTTGGAAAGCATCTTGTCGAGACGTGCTTTCTCGACGTTCAAAACCTTTCCTCGCAGCGGTAGCACCGCTTGATATCGGCGGTCTCTTCCCTGTTTGGCAGAGCCGCCAGCTGAATCGCCCTCAACCAAGAAGAGCTCCGCTTTCTCGGGAGCCCTCTCCTGGCAGTCGGCCAGCTTGCCAGGCAAGGAGGCGCCGTCCAAGGCGCCCTTGCGCCTGGCCAACTGTCTGGCCTTACGTGCCGCATCGCGCGCCCTTGCAGCGTCGAGGGCTTTGGCGATGATTCGGTTTGTCGTCGTCGGGTTCTCCTCGAAATATGCCCCGAGGTATTCATTGACGACCGACTGGACAATCCCTCGCACTTCGCTATTGCCCAGCTTGGTCTTGGTTTGACCTTCAAACTGAGGATCGGGCACCTGCACCGAGACAACTGCGACGAGTCCTTCCCTGACATCTTCCGACTGCAACCCCGAGATGTCCTTCAGCTTCCCGCGCTCGTTCGCATAGGCATTGATTGTCCGCGTCAGTGCCGCGCGAAACCCGCTGAGGTGCGTTCCGCCCTCTTTCGTGTTGATGTTGTTCGCGTACGAGAAGATGGTCTCGGCGTACTTGTCGTTGAACTGCAGCGCCAGGTCAACAAGAATGTTGTCGCGCTCGACGCGGAACGAGACAGGCCGGTGGAGAACCGTCTTGTTTTGGTTGAGGCTCTCGACGAACTCGACAATTCCTCCCTCGTAGACGAATTCTTGCTCGCGCTCCTCTTCGGCACGCTGGTCTACGATCTGTATGTGTAGCCCGCGATTGAGAAAGGCGAGTTCGCGTAGCCGCGCCGAGAGTGTCTCGAAGCTGAAGTCGAGTTGTTCGAAAATCTCGGCGTCCGGGAAGAACGTGACCTTCGTTCCTGTTTTGTCAGTCTTGCCGACTTTCTCCAAGGAGGTCATCGGCTTGCCTCGAGCATATTCCTGGAGGTAGGTCGCGCCATCTCGCCAGATTTC
>CALAKE010000553.1 GCA_937922775.1 uncultured bacterium
AAAAGACCTACGCATTGATACTTATCGATCGAGTGGCGCCGGCGGACAGCATGTCAACGTCACTGACTCAGCGGTGCGCATTACGCACCTGCCCTCGGGCATTGTCGTTCAGTGTCAGGCCGAGCGCTCCCAGCATCGCAATCGTGCAATGGCAATGAACGTGTTGCGCGCCCGCATTTACGAGGCAGAGAAGCAGAAGCAGCGCGATGAGCAGGAAGCGCGGCACGACAAGAAGGAGATCGGTTTCGGGTCACAGATCCGTTCCTACGTTCTGCATCCCTATCGCATGGCGAAGGATCATCGCACTGGGCACGAGATCGGTGATGCCGATTCGGTTCTCGACGGTGACCTCGGGCCATTCATCGAGGCCTACCTGAAGCATCAGGCGGAAGAGAACTAGCTGTTTTCCTCGAGAGCTCGGGTTCGAGGTATCCAACCAGTCAGCGGCTATGGAGGATCGCGCTGAATGGCGCCCGCGCTCCCTGACTGGAAGCGATCGAGGAAATAGGCCTGCTGGTAGTAGGGTAGGGCGAGGATCTGGTGGTGTGACAGCGTGCAGACCCCGGTCGGCTCCGTGCCGTCGAGAAAGGCCATTTCGATGGTCAAGTCACAGACATCGCTGGCGAGCAGGCCAGTGCGTGGATCGATGGTGCGCACGACAACACCGGCCGGCTGGGGAAACCTCCTCGGCTCCTTGCCCTCGCTGGCGGCGGCCATGATATCGATCCACACGGGCAAAGCCGAGCGCGCGCCCTCCTCTCCGGGCCCGATCGGTTTCTTTGTGTCGTTGCCCACCCAGACGCCGATCGTGTGGTAGGGAGAGAAGCCAATGAACCAGGCGTCGGAGTAGTTGTCGGTCGTGCCGGTCTTACCTCCCATGGCGAGGCCGAGCTCGTGGGCCATGGGTCGCGCGCGCCTAGCGGTGCCGCCGATGGTTCCGTTGCGGTTCGTGTACTCGACGACGTTTGTCAGCATGCGCGTCATCAGGTAGGCGACGTCGTTGTCCATGACCTGAACCGCCTGGCGCTCCGTACGGCGCAGCGCCCGCCCCTGTCGATCGCGTACTTCGCGCACCAGATGAGGCTCGACACGCACTCCCTGGTTGGGGAACACGGCGTAGGCGCGTGTCATTTCCCACAAAGAGATGTCGATGACGCCCAGGGCCAGCGAGAGGTAGGGCTGAAGTGCCGCTGTAACTCCGAGATCGCGGGCATTGTCGATGACCTTGTCGGCGCCGATTTCCTGCTGCAGCGCCACGGTCACCACGTTCCGCGACCTCGAGAGGGCCTCGGCCAACGTGGTGATGCCGATGTACTCGTTGTGGTAGTTGTCGGGCTCGTAGGGCTGTCGTGTGCTGGGGTCGAGAAATGTCTGACGTTGATCGAGGAGCAGGTCGGCGGCGGTCTTGCCGGAACGCAGAGCGGCTGCGTAGACGAATGGCTTGAAGGCGGAGCCCGTCTGACGAACGGCCTGGGAAGCCCGGTTGAACTCGCTACTGTCGAACTCGCGGCCCCCGACCATGGCCTTGACCTCGCCGCTGTGGTTCTCGATCACCAAGGCGGCAGCCTCGATGTCAGGCTCTTGGTCGAGCTCGACCTCGTAGATCAGCTCTGGTTCCTCGGCCGGCTCATCCGTTGTGGGCCCTGCCCCCTCTGCACCAGAGGGCAGATCGTCTTCGCTCGGCGCTAGCGTCCCCTCTGCATCCGTACCCTCAGCTTCCTCCTCCCCGGTTCCTGCCGCCTCCGCGACCGTGATGGCCTGCACCGATACCGAAATCAGGTCCCCAGGTGACAAGAGGTCAGTGAGCCGCGGGAGGCGACCCGTGCGGGTCCACCTGGCCTGTGCCGGCGTCAGTGCCGTCAACTGGTTCCCTACGCGCAGCTCCGCCAGCTCGGGTTCAACGCTCAGAACTACAGCAGGCACCGTATCGCCGACCTTGATCTCCCATTCCCATCGCGGGTGCTCATACTCGGCCAGGTCGACCTCATCGGCAATCAGGTTCACCGACGCCCCGCGCCAGCCGAGGCGCTTGTCGATCACCCGAAGCTGCTTGTCGACGGCCTTCTCGGCAGCCGCCTGGATTCGTTGATTCAGGGTCGTGTAGACGTGAATGCCGGACTCGTAGATTTCCAGGCCGTAGTCGTCATAGAGGTCCTTGCGAATATCCTCGATGAAGTAGGCGCCTAGCTCCTGTGGCCGACGATCGTCTCCCAGCACGAGGGGCACGCTGCCCGCCTCGTCGCGCTCTTCGGCGCTGATGAAGCCTTCCTCGTACATGCGGTTCAAGACGATGGTGCGTTTGCGGAGCGCGGCCTCGGGGCTGCGGTACGGATTGTAGGTATTGGGGCTCGGAGGCATTCCCGCCAGCAGCGCCGACTCCGCGAGCGTCAGGTCTTCGACGTTCTTGCCGAAGTAGTATTCGGCGGCGGCACCAAATCCGTAGACGTTGTGACCCATGAAAATCTGAGTCATGTAGAGCTCGAAAATGCGCTCTTTGGAGAAATAGCGCTCCGTCTGCAGGGAGTAGTAGAAGGCCTCGATCAGCTTACGGCTAGCGGACTTCTCGAGGCCCAGTCCCCAGAGGGAGCGAGACATCTGCATAGTCAAGGTGCTGGCGCCCTCGGAACCCCATCCGCCAGTGACATTTCTGATGACCGCTCTGAACACTCCGAGGGGGTCGACACCGGGGTGGCTGTAGAAGCGGTTGTCCTCGGCCGCGATCACAGCGTCGTGCAAATGCTGTGGAATGTCCTGAAACGGGACCATCTGGCGTCGCTCGATAACCCACTCGTCGAACGGTTCTCCTTCGTCGTCGTAGATGATCGAGTGGATGCTGGGCTGGTAGCGCTCCAGCTCCCTCACAACCGAGGGATCTGGAATATAGACCATCGCAAACCCGACCCCCGCGCCCAGGGCCATGGCGGCGACGCCGCCGATCAGCAACCCTGTCCAGGAGGTGAGGCGCGCCGCAGTGCGCTGCAAGCGACCCTGATCCAAAGCTCCGACAGAAGCCTCTTCGGCGGGCTTCGACGTGGACGATTTCGTGTTGAAACGCTGTGAAGATGCCATTTGTTGGCATGATAACATGACCCATCCAGCCAGATTCGGCCTTGGGGGCGTGTGCTTGACAGGCACCTCGGGGCAGTGGACCATGGACTAGCACTCGTCGCCGGCGAGTGCTAAAACTTCACCCCTGATTTCGTCCGGATATGTCCAAAAAACTCAATACGCGGGGCGCTGCCGTGCTCGACCTCGTAGTCGAGGCGTATATCGCCAGTGGCCAGCCCGTCGGATCGACGAGTGTGGCAACAGGTTTTGCCGAGCCGATCAGCTCCGCCACCATCCGTAATGTGATGGCGGAGCTCGAAGCCCTCGGCTACCTGTTCCAACCGCACACCTCGGCCGGTAGAGTGCCGACGGAGACGGGCTACCGTCGGTATGTCGAGCGTCTCTTCCGACAGCGGCGTCTCCGTAGGGTGGATGAGCGCAGCATCCGACGCAGGCTATCGAATGCTGAGCTCGAGGTCGGTGAGCTCTTGCATCGTGCCTGCTCTCTCCTTTCGGAGTTGTCGACTCATGTTGGAGTTGTCCTGACTCCGCGACCATCGCGCACGATCGTGCAGCACATCGAATTCCTTCGGACCGGCGCCGATCGCGCGCTCCTGCTCTTTGTCACCCAGGGAGGCATGGTTCTCACGAGAACGATCAAGGTGAGCGAGGAGCTGAATGAGGCGGATCTCGCCGCTACAGCCGAGTACCTCGCCGATCGATTTGCGGGGCTCACCCTGGGTGAGATTCGTGACCGGCTCCTGGATGGATGGGAGGTCGAGCTTCCCGTCGAGAGCCTTCGCGAGAGGACCGCTATCAGGATCGGCGTGCGCTGGCTCGTGGGCTTTGGGCAGGCTGAGGTACTGGTCGAGGGGGCCTCGAAGCTCCTTCAC
>CALAKE010000554.1 GCA_937922775.1 uncultured bacterium
AATTGCCCCAAGTCAGCGGGTTTTCCGGGTTTCGGTCCGCAGCGGTTTCGAGCAACTCCAACGCGACTAGCGGCTGACCCTGCATCAAGTAGACGTTGGCCATCCGGTTGATGATACCGGGATGCCCTGGCGCCAGCCGCCGGGCGGCACGGTAGGCTTCCAATGCCTCAGCCAAGCGGTTTTGACGCTGAAAGATGTCGCCGAGGTTCATCGAGAGGGTGAGTTCCTCCGGATGCGACCTCATCGCCTCGCGCAGAAGATCGATAGCGCGTTCGACCTGACCACCTGTCTCATATGCCCTGGCTAGCTCGATGTAGGTGTTGCTGTGCGAGGGATTCAGCTCCAGGGCTGTCTCCAGAGAGGCTCTTGCGCTTGCGACCCGGCCTCGAGCCAAGGCGACCTTGCCGACGTAGAAGTGCACCATGTACTGGTTCGGCGCGATGTTTGTCAGCCCCTCCAGCTCACGCTCAGCCTCAGCCCAGCGTTGCTTGCCCACCATCTTCACCACGTCGCCGATGGTTTCGTTGAAAGCTTCGGCGATGGCGATCTTGTCTTTCGGGTCCACGTGCCGCTGCTGCTCGGGCGACGAGCCTCCTCCGAGGTACCCGAGGCTGAGCAGGCGCTCGAGTGTCTCCTGGTCGACGACTTGCTGACCAGTGGCTACCTCCAAGACGTCGTCGTCGGCCACTATCTCCTCCAGCTGAGCACTCATCTGGACGGCCCGACGCGGCTCGGCCTCTACCAGATTGTTCGTCTCGCCAGGGTCCTCGGCCAGATTGTAGAGCTCGGGCCGCGGGGCAGAGATGTAACTCCAGTCGTCTGCCCGCAATCCCCGCAACTCGCTCCACCCGAAATCCAGGAGCGGCACCAAAGTTTCCATGTATGTCGCCCTGCCGACGGCTCGCGGGGCGAGAAACTGTGGCCGCACGTCGATGCCGTCGCGCGAATCCGCTTCCGGATCCTCAACGCCCAGCAACGCCAGGCTGGTTGGGAGCACGTCCACGAGCCCAACGTGGCCAGTTGCCACACTGCCTGCAGGTATCGAACCCGGTGCCCAGAAGATCAGCGGCACGCGCACGGTCGATTCGTAGATGAAGAATGCATGCCATGTTTCGTCATGATCTCCCAGGCCTTCGCCGTGGTCGGCCAGGATGACCCACAGCGTATCTTGCTCGTGGCCCATCTCTTCCAGGCTGCTCCTCAACAGGCCCACTGCATGGTCGGTGTAGGCGATCTCGCCATCGTAGGGCTGGTTCGGATACTGACTGGCGTAGGGCTCGGGCGGATCGTACGGGCCGTGAGGATCGTAGATGTGGACCCATGCAAAGAAGGGGCCGGATTGCGCTTCGATCCAGCCGATGGCCTCGGCCACAACTTCCTCGGCGATCCTCTCGGTCAGCAGGGAGGGTGTGGCCGAGTCTTCAGCGCCCTCGCGCCCGAAGTCAGTGAAGAAGTCGAAGCCCTGAGCCGTCCCGAAGCGTTCGTCAAGCACAAAGGAGCCGATGAATCCGCCGGTGGCGTAGCCCTCGGATCTCAATACCTCCGCGAGGGTCAGGAAGGCATCGCCGAGAAAGAAGGCCCCGTTGTTGCGCACGCCGTGGTGCGGAGGAATCTGGCCCGTCAACACAGAGGCGTGAGCCGGCAGAGTGATCGGCACCGGGCTAGTCGCATGAGCGAATCGCACCCCCTCGCGCGCGAAGCGGTCAATCTCGGGAGTTTCGATGGCTTCGTAGCCGTAGGCGCCCAGGTGGTCGGCGCGCAGGGTGTCGATGGTGACCAGGACGATGTTAGGGCCGGCGCGCAGCGCCGAGGCCTGTGCGGCGACATCGTCCAGCGCGACATCCGTCGATCCAAGCGATCCGGTGTCGCCGGCCCCGGAGCAAGCCAGGCAGGCGCTCGCCACAGCGAGCAACAGAAGCCGCAGTAGCCGCCCCCTATCGCATCTCGGCAGCGAGGGGAATCGTGCCTGTTGCCACATCTCGTTCACATCGGATATGTGTCAGGGAGCACGGAGCCTCTACGGCCTCCCGCGGAACTACTCCTCGTTCGTGTGTCGCGCGGGGAGTGTGGTCCGTCTTCGGGTTTGGCCCCAGTTACTAGGATAGACCAGTTGACTGCGCCGGTGGTGGCGGTCCTTCTTTAACCACGCCCGAGACGGGCGGCCGCGTGGTTGAGGGCGAACACGAGAGGTGTCCCAACAAATAGGGGGCCAGGCAATAGCTGAGTCGTTTGCCCGGCCCCCTTCAATCCGACTGAGAGCCGCGTGCGAAAAGTCAGCGCCTCTCGCGTCTCACTGTTGTGCGGAGTTCTCCCACATATAGTCGACGTGCCAGCTGCAGATCTGGCGGAACTCCTGCAATGCCAGTGCGTCGATCTCGCCGGCCTCGCCATACACGGCTGCCTGCGTGGCCATCAGCGACTTGTGGTCGGGACCGCTCATCGTCTCCAGGCGGCGGAAGCGGCCGCCTACCCGGTGCGCGTAGTATCCCCAGCTCGCGATCTGACCCATCTCCATCTGCTTCTTGTACAACGGTGCAAGCAGTTTCTCGAAGATCTCGTCCGCGCGTGCCTCCCTAGACATATCACAAGCATGGTAGGCGGAGAGGGTGGCCGTACCGGTGGTGTCGGGATTAGGCGGCGAGGTGGCGACACCGGTCCAAATGTAGTCGTCATGGCCCGAGCAGATCGAGCCCAGCTCGGCCGATGCCTCAGGGTGTTCCCCCTGGAACTCCTCGACGATCGCCTTCCTCGTGTCAATCATCGAATCGATATCATTCCCCATCAGGCCAAAAACGCGCCGCCAGGCGCCCCCCTGCACATGCGAGAACCATAAGGAACCCGTGAGATCTCCTGCATCGACATGCCTTTGGACGATGGGCCCGAGGGTCTGCGTGTAGATCTCGTCGGCGCGTGCCTCCGCACCTTGGTTACATCGGTAATAGATCCCGAACACGACCGGATCCGGCTCGTCCTGGGCGAGGGCGGCGGGCGGGGCGAGAAGCATCAGAATCACGCCACTGACGACAGCTAGTCCAATCCTCTTCATTACTCCTCCTTGGGAGTAGTGTGGGACAAGGGGCTGAACTATTCGGCCCCGTACTTTGGAAACATTGTGGAATGAGGGGCGCGAGTATCTGCGCTTGTGTGGGGTGGAGTCAATCCCCCCAAGCGATTCTCCCTGCGATCGACCTCGCCACCCGAGGGTCCTCCTCGAAGGCCTCAGCCGTAGTCGTTTCGGATGTCCCCTCGAGCGGCCAGACCTTCAGGGATGTCGCTCGCATCCGCCAAACCTGCCCCGCTCGAGGAAACGGGGAAACCTAGGATCATCCCGCTGTCGCTGTGGCCGGCCGTGGCATGGACGGCACCCAGCGCGGCCTGGTACACAGGATGAAGCGTCGTGTCACGGGCCACGTCAAGCAACGTCGCGATGGCTTTGTCGAAGCGTGATTGCCAGGCGTAGGCCAGGCCGAGCCAGAGCTTTGCCGGACAGAATCCACCATCGAGCTGCAAGGTTGCATGCAGCCTATCAATGACCCCATCGCAGTCGCCGCCATAGTACGGGACCCACCCCGCCAGCTTCTCGTCGATGTCCATATCGAAGCCGAGATAGTCGGCAGCCGAGGGGATGGCATCCTGCGGTCCGGCGAAGGTTACCGACGCGGCGAGCGCCAGAATCAGCGAGATGCTCAGGGCAAGAGCCGGCAGGAAGGCGGTGATGAATTGTGAGCGTCGGATCTGCGGCTGCCGCGGCCTACGTCGAAATCAAGACGTGGCGTACCTCTGCTGTGGGAAATAGGGTCTGCTGTGCGGTCTTCTGATCTTCAAGAGCGGAGGTTACCGCATACAAGTCCACGCGTCGCGGGAGGGACGGCCGATCCGCCAGCTACCCACCATCCCGCGAGATCCGGATTCGCACCTCGACGACGTTCTGGCCGTCTCGGCGTTTGTATTCGAACTGGTCGGCGTATTCCTGCACGAAGAATACCCCCAGGCCGCCGATCGGCCGGTCGGCGATCGGGGCTCCCGTATCCGGTCGGTGCATGGCCGTCGGATCGAACGCCGGTCCGTCGTCGGCGAATCGCAGAAGACAGATATCTTCGGCAAACTCGACACCGAACTCGATCGCGCCGCTCCCTCCGCCGTAGGCGTGTCGCCAGATGTTGGACACCAGCTCGTCACAGATCAGCTTTATCGTCGACAAGTCGTTGTCGTGGAGCCCGTGCCGGTACCCGCTCTCGGTCACCATTTCGAGGACCTCCGTGACGGAGTCCTTGCCGGCGCAGAAGCGTCTCGACATCATAGCTGGTCGGCGACGCACCGCACGTGGCGCATCAAAGGGTCTTGAACTCGGCTTCGACCCGACCGAAGCAGATCTTGTCGCCGTTCTTGATGTTGACAGGGATCCCTGTGGCGAGCCGATGGCCGTTCACGAATGTGCCGTTGGCCGTGGCGACATCCTCTCTGATCGAGAAGCCGCCCTTTTCGCGCAGGATCTTCGCGTGCGAACGGCTCAGGGTCTTTTTCGTGTCAATCGGTGTGAAATCGATGTCCGGTGAGACTCCGGTTACCCGATCGAAGCGTCCGACTGTCGTTTCGCCGTCTTCGGCCAAAGGAAATTCAGTGCCTGTTTCTCGATGCACCAAAACGGCGCCCCCATGTGCGTCGGTCGCACCAGGCTCCGCTCCGGCAGCACTCCCTTGTCCTTCGCGCATCACGGAGGCTACCGGCTGCCCCATCAGGGCAGCCTCCTGCAGCCGGCGGAGACGGAGAGCGAGCTTGCGTAACATACGCACCGCGATCTCGGGGTCTTCCCGGACCATTTGACCAAATGCGGAATGGTCGATCTTCAGCAAACGGCAGTCGGTTGACGCGCGCGCAGAGACCCCTCGCGTGTGCCCCTCGAGCAAAGACATCTCGCCAAAAAAGTCACC
>CALAKE010000555.1 GCA_937922775.1 uncultured bacterium
TTGAGCCTTGTCTGGCTTGATTTGCTGAGGTGAGGGCGCTGGGATGGCTGCGGTAACACAGGTGCTGGTCGGGCTGCGACGCATCGGTATCGTGGGGCTCAGAGAGAGCCTCATTGGGGTCGAGGCGTCCGGTGCTACCGAGCGCGAGGAAGTCGTCGACGTCATGCTCGGCGCTCTGTCTCAGCTCAACTACATCCCGTCGCACGTGGAGGACGACTACCGCAAGACCTTGTGGCGCGAGTACATGCGTCACCGCGGCGAGGACATCCGCGATTTGTACTCTGAGATCGAGGTCGTCGTCCGCGGCGAGCAAGGGGAGGGTCTGGACCGTTTTCTCCGCGCGTTGAGAATCGCCTTCGGCGAACATGAGCTGAAGCCGGCGGCAACGCTGGAGCCGCCTGATCCCGCAGGCCACAATCCGCAAATGCTGATCGACGGCGAGGTCGTGCTCGCCGGTGCTACCCGGGAGCGTGAGGTGGAGAGGGCGGTGCGGGCCCAGATCAGCGATTGGTGACCCGGCTGAAAGACTCCAGCGGGCGCGTGCCGCCCGCCGGCACAGTAGTCACGAGCACAGCCTCACAGCGCCCGCGAGCATGCGGGTCTATCCGGTCGGTCCGAAATGTCCTAGAGTGGCGGCCCCGCACCGCCGGCAACGCCTGCCCCGCACCGAGGGCGGGCCTTGGTGCGGCCTGCCTGGAAGGAAGGCCCCGTGTCGATTCGACCGATCAAACAACTCGTGAAGGCGCAGCCGCACATGGAAGGTGCGGGCGTGCACCTGCGCCGTGCTTTCGGCTTTGGCAATACCGAGCATTACGACCCGTTTCTGCTCCTGGACGACTTTCGCAACGACGTGCCTGACCAGTACCTGGCTGGCTTCCCCTGGCACCCGCATCGTGGCATCGAGACGATCACCTACGTGCTCGCGGGCACCGTCGATCATGGCGACAGCCTCGGCAACGAGGGCTCGATCACCGCGGGCGACGTACAGTGGATGACCGCCGGCAGCGGGATCGTCCACCAGGAGATGCCGCGCGGCGATGGCGAGGGGAGGATGCATGGTTTTCAGCTCTGGGCGAACCTGCCCGCGTCCCTGAAGATGACGCCGCCGCGCTATCAAGACATCCTCGCGGCCGACATCCCCGAGGTGATCGACGACGACGGCACCAAAGTGCGGGTCATCTGCGGAAATGTGTGGGGAGTGAGCGGGCCGGTCGACGGCATCGCCGCCGATCCGCACTACATCGACATCTCCGTGCCGCCGGGAACAGCGAAGTCCATCCCTGTGGAGACCACGCGGCACGCCTTCGCCTACGTTTTTGCCGGGGCAGGGGCGTTCCGCGATGCATCCGATCCCATGGCTGCCCCGACAGACCACGTCACAGAGGGCTCCGAGCTCGCCGATGCCGACGACCTGCGGCGCCGCCCGGTCAGGCAAGTGGCCGACAACCGCTCTCTCGTTCTGTTCGACCGCGGCGACGAAGTCGTCGTAGAGGCGGGAGAAGAGGGCGTGCGCTTCCTGCTGGTATCAGGGGAGCCGCTCAGGGAGCCCGTCGCCTGGCAGGGCCCGATCGTCATGAATACCCGCGAGCAACTCCAGCAGGCCTTCTCGGAGCTTCAGGACGGCACCTTCCTCAAGAACGAGTAGTGGCCCCGGGGAAACCTCGAGAGGTAAGAATCCGTAGAAGATGCTACGGCTGATCTTGCTCGGTTCGTTCATCCAGCCGCATCGAGTTTCGGGAGGGTCTCGTGGACTATCTGGATCACCTGGTGAAGGATCTGCGCTCCGCGTTGCGGGGATACGCCCGCCAGCCGGGTTTCGTGGCCATCGCTGTTCTATCCGTGGCCATCGGCATCGGCGCTAACGCGGCACTCTTCAGTTTTCTCAACGCGATTCTGCTGAGACCGATTCAAGGGATTGAAGCTCCCGAGCGAGTTGTCGAGCTCAGCGCCACGAGTCCAAGAAGGGGATTCGAGAGTTTTTCCTATCCGGACTTCCTCGAGCTCCGGGCCGCTGAAACGCCAATCGAGCACTTGGCCGGCTGGAACATCGAGCCCATGAGCATGAATGTTGGCGGTGCCGGAGTCCGCGTGACAGCCATGTACGTATCAGCACCCTACTTCGATGTGGTCGGGGTGCGCGCCGCGCAGGGGCGGACATTCTTGCCCGAAGAAGACGAGGGTTTCGGCCAACACCCGGTCGTGGTTGTGAGTCACCGCTTCTGGACCGATGAGCTCGGTGGGGATCCCGATGTCCTCGGCGCCACTCTCGAGCTCAACCGGGCTCCCTACGCGATCGTGGGAGTAGCTCCACCCGGATTCCGTGGACACGTGCCGTTCGTGTCCCTTGATCTCTGGGTTCCGATGGTTCAGGACGAGCAGTTGGCCGGAGTGACAGGTTGGAGTACCAGTCGCAATACCTCCTGGATGGAGGTCATCGGCAGGCTGCGAGATGGTGCGACAATCGAACAGGCCGATGCGGCCGCCAAGCAGGTCTTCCACCGCATGGAAACCGAGTATCCGGAGACTAACGAGGGCCTCGGTGCGCGCGTCGACGCGTTCGGTCCGATTCCAGCAGAAGGGCGTGTTGCGGTACGGGCTGTAGTCGGCGTGATGACCCTGCTTGTCAGTCTGATCCTGATGATCATCTGCGCGAATGTCGCGGGAATGATGTTGGCCAGGTCGGCGACACGCGAGCGCGAGATCGCCATTCGGCTGGCGCTGGGATCGAGTCGTCTTCGCCTGATTCGACAGCTTGTCCTCGAGGGGATGCTCCTTTTCGCGCTGGGCGGCGGCGCCGGCATTCTGGTGGCGTATTGGGGAATGGGCGCAATCAGCGTTGCCAACCTGCCGGTCCCCGTTCAGGTCGATCTGAATTTCGTTCCCGACCCCTGGGTGCTGATGGTCTCGGTTGTGCTGACGATCGCCACGGGAGTCGTCTTCGGCCTCATTCCGGCGCTTCGGGCAACACGGCCTGAGTTGGTCCCCGCATTGAAGGCCTCAGAGTCGGGTGGGCGCCGCGCTAGCCGCCTCTACCGCGTTTCGGTAGGGGGCCAGGTGGCGATCTCCATGCTGCTGCTCGTGGTGGCCGGACTCTTCCTGCGCGCGCTGGGGGAGATCGGCACTGCCGACCCGGGATTCGAGGCCGAAGGGGCTTACGTCACCAGCATCGACTTGGCCCTCGAGGGGTTGGAAGGGCAGGGCGCTGGAATGTTGATGTTGGATCGGGCCGTCGAGGAGGCGTCGTCGATTCCAGGAGTAGCCGGGGTAGCGCTGGCGACAGGGCTGCCGCTGGACCAGGGCACGTCGACAAGGACCGTGATTCCCGAAGAGCGGTTTGCTGACGAGGACCCCTGGATCAGGGCCCACTATTCCAGCGTCTCCGAGGAGTACTTCGAGACCATGCGGACGCCGCTTCTGCAAGGCAGGACGTTTCTGTCCAGCGACGGCGAAGACAGCCCCATGGTCGTCGTTGTCAATCGAGCATTTGCGGACTCCGCCTGGCCAGGGCAGAACCCTGTCGGGCGGCGTCTCACATACGGGCGATCAGACGAGGACGTAGCCTGGCGCACAGTTGTAGGCCTGGTAGGTAACGCACGCGAGGAGTGGCTCTCCACCGATCCCGAGCCCATCGTCTACACGCCACTGCGCCAGCAGTTCTCGCCGTTCATTCGGGTTGTCGCAAGAGCCGACGGGGAGATCTCGACGATAGCTCCCGCGCTGCGGCAGGCGATTCTCCGCGCCGATCCGCACCTGTCACTTACTCCGGTCGTCTCACTGGCGGAGCTCAACTCACTCGATACGTTGCCGCATCGCCTCGCGATCACGGTTGCTTTGGGGCTCGGCATCTTGGCGCTGTTTTTGGCCGGGATTGGCGTATATGGCGTATTGGCTTTCGCCGTCACCCAGCAGACCAGAGAGATCGGTTTGCGTATGGCCCTGGGAGCCGACCGATCGAGGGTTCTGAGAGATACTCAACTCCGCGCCTTCCGCATGGTGCTGCCGGGGATGATTCTCGGCCTGCTGCTCGCAGTTCCGCTAGGCGCCTCGGTGCAGGCGATTCTTTACGGCGTAAGCCCCGTTGATCCGCTCGCGTTCGGTGCGGTGCTGGCCGTACTCATCTGCGTCGTAGCGTTGGCAGCGTTCACACCGGCGCGCAGGGCATCACGCGTCGATCCCATGCAGGCGCTGAGGTACGAGTGAGCCAGCCCGGATTTCTCAACGGGTGGCTGCTACGCGAGGCGCCCCTCGAGGAAGTCTCGCGGGCGCACTATCTCGATGTTGCCGTAGCCGGACACTCGTAACAGGTCCTTGTCAGCGCTAACGATGCACCTGCAGCCGGCCGCGATCGCACAGGCGAATAATTTGTCGTCGTCGGGATCGTCGCACACGGCTGCTGGCAGCGGGGTTGCCTCCCAAAGCTCGGCCTCTACCGCCAACAGGCCGAGTATCGGTGCGATCTCGACCGAGGGAAACTGCTCACTGAGCCGCTCAGCCACAGCCAGGTACTCCTCGAAGATCTCGGGAGAAATGCAGATCTGCAGCCTGCCATCACGCCACTCTTGCAGGATTCGAAAAGGTGGGCCGGAGAAGAAGATGCCCGACATCAAGACGTTGGTGTCGAGAACAATCCTCACCGCTTGCCGCGGACCTCGGCGATCGCCGCCCGGATATCGGATTTCCTCAGACCGGCCTGGTGGGCGGTTCGGCGGGCGTCGGCGATCAGGTCATCGAACTGCGCCATCGACGGAGGAGTGATCTCCTTGAGGATCACCACGCCGTCATCGGCGAGGACCACGAACTGCGTCCCTGGCTTCAAGCCGAGCTTCTCGCGTATGGTCTCAGGGATCACCACTTGCCCCTTCGAGGACATCTTGGTCGTAGCTATCGTGGACATGGGCTTTGCGGTTGGATGGCCAGATAATCTTACGGGTAAGATTAGCAGATCGGGCTGGCTCACCGCAATCGCTCGTCATCTAGTGGGACGGCCACGGTTCTGAGCTAGTCCCATAGCTCTTTCTCCAGGAGCTTCCTGAACTTGTTGGGGCTCATCAACTCATGGGTGATGAGCCTGCCGTGCAGAAAGGCGCCGAAGGTGCCGAAGGGTGAGGCTGCACCCTGGGCGTCGGCAGGCGTGGTCAGCTCTCGGGTGGTCACGGGAAGGTCGAGCTCTCTAGCGACCTCCGACATGTCGCTCAGGCATCCGGGCACGAAGGGGCACTGGTAGGCGTTCTCGAAGTGGACACCGTCGGCCTGGGCCACCGCCCCGCGCCTGGCGTTTTCGGCGAAGCGTGGCGTTGGTGCGCTGTCCCAGGATCGATAGCACGCCAGGTCGTACCCCGTGTCGGTGCGATCAACAACCTCGAAGCCGAGGTGCTCGTAGAAGCGGGTATCTGTGAGGTACGGACTTCTGCCCGCGACTACGGCAACTCCTGGGAATTCCTTCCCGGCAGCGAGGCAGTGCTGCAGCAGCTCGCGGCCGATCTGTTGCCCCTTGTAGCGGCCCGAGACCCACAGGCAATGGATTACCAGATAGCCTGGCGCCACGACCGGCCGCCATGCAGCCTCGGCGGGCGCGTATTCGATGAACACCTTTCCACGCACGTCGAGCTTGCGAAAGACGAGGCCGTGTTTGAACCCGGCGGCCAAGAAAGCC